>DATKHQ010000303.1:0-5871 GCA_035510175.1 Candidatus Sulfotelmatobacter sp.
TGGCCGACCGCGTCGTCCGGCAAGATCCCGGCGACCGACTCCGTGCCACGCGCCTGGAGAAAGCCGACCGTGCGCGTGCCGGGACCGGCGGCCGGGTGCAGCATCGGGTCGAGCGCCCCCGCGGGCCGCCCGAGCCGGCGCGGCTCGAGGATCGCGAGCGCGATCTTCCCGACCTCCTCGGCGGTCCCGAACAGTCCCGCGTGCCCCGCGACGCCGCCGAGCCCCCAGGCGTTCCCGTCGTGGACGGACCCGCGGATCATGCCGGAGCGGAACCGGTCGTCGCGCGCATCGGCCCCCGCGAGGGTCCGCTCGTAGGCGTTGCCGTCCTCGGTCGCCGCGGCATCGCGAAACCGGTCGGACCGTCCGGCGAATCCGGTCCGGGCGAGCCCCAGCGGCTTGGCGATCCGCTCGTCGAACAGGCGGTCGAGCGGCGCTCCCGCGACGCGCTCGATTCCGCACCCGAGGGCGATGTAGCCGAGATCGGAGTAGAGCGTCTCGCCCGGGGAAGCGCCGCGCTCGGCCCGCGCGATCGCCGCGAGGGTGGCATCGCGGCCTTCGCCCTCGAGGTAGAGCGCCCGCCAGGCCGGAAACCCGGCCCGGTGGGCTGCGGCGTCCTTGAGCGTCGCCGCCGCGTACGCCGAGGAGCGAAGCGGCGGCACCGCGGCGCCGAGCGTGCCCTCGAGAGGCAGACGGCGCTCGCGATCGAGGAGCACGGCAAGGAGAGCCGTCGAAAGAGGCTTCGTGAGGGAAGCGAGATCGTAGGGCGTCTGCTCGGTGGCGCTCACGCGCTCGGGACGGAGGCAGGCCAGACCGGTCGCGCCGTGAGCGATCGTGCGGTCCGGTCCTCCGACCCACCAGGCCGCCCCGGGCATCGCCCCGGCGGCGACGGCCGCGGACATCGCCTCCGCGACCGGGTCGGGCCGACGCGTCACACGGGCCCCGCCGCCCCGATCGCGTCGCGCACCCGGAAGGCGAGCTCGAGGGCGCGGCGCCCGGCGAGCCCGTCCACGGGAGGCGCCGTCCGCCCGGCCACCGAGCTCAGGAAGGCCGCCAGCTCGATCCCGAGCGGCTCGCCGTCCTCGACCGGCAGGAGATCGTGGCGGATCGACGGCGTCCGGTCCGGACCGATCACGAGGTGGAAGCGCTCGACCTTTCGCTCCCCCGTGTCGCAGGCGAGGTAGGTGCGGGACTGGAAGATCCGGATCCGCCGCAGCTTCTCCGCCGAGATCCGGCTCGCGGTGACGTTGGCGACGCACCCCGACGCGAAGCGGATCCGCGCGTTCGCGATGTCGATCTTGTCCGTCAGCGCCGCGACGCCCACCGCGTCGACCGAGACCGGGTCCGTCCCGTCGAAGTGAAGCAGGAGATCGAGGTCGTGGATCATCAGGTCGGCGATGACGTCGACGTCGGTCGAGCGCGCGGTGAATCCCGCGAGCCGGTGGATCTCCACGAAGCGCGGGGCGTCGACCGCGCGGGAGAGCGCTTCGATCGCGGGATTGAACCGCTCGGTGTGGCCCACCATCACGAGGCGTCCCGCCGCGGCTGCTGCGGCGAGGATCGCATCGGCGTCCTCGAGGGACGGCGCGATCGGCTTCTCGATCAGCACGTCCGCCCCGGCTGCGAGCAGCTTCTCGGCGGCCGCGCGGTGGTGGACGGTCGGGGTCGCCACGCTCGCCGCCCGAACGCGCCCCGCGAGCTCGGAGACGTCGGCGACGGCCTCGCAGCCGAACTCGGACGCGACCGCGCGCGCGCGCTCGAGGTCACGGTCGGCGACCGCGACGAGCCGGGCCGAGCCGCTCTGCGCGTACAGCCGCGCGTGGTGGCGGCCGAGGTGGCCGACGCCGACGACACCGACCGGAATCCGCTCGTCGCTCACCGGATCACCCCACGCTTCGAGCCCCGGACGAACTCGAGGAAGTAACGGACCTCGGGAATGTGCCCCAGCTCGGCCTCGACCTGCGTCATGGCGTCCTCGAGGCGGAGCTTGGAGCGGAACAGGGTCATGTAGCAGCGCTTGATGCCGTCGATCGTCTCCGGCGGGACCCCGCGCCGCTTGAGCCCGATGGTGTTGATCCCGTGGGCTTCCGCGCGATCGCCCGCGGTGACGACGAACGGGAGCACGTCCTGCGCGATGACCGAATACCCGCCGATGAACGCGTGCTTGGCGACCCGGCAGAACTGGTGGATGCCGGAGAATGCGCCGATGTTGGCATCGTCCCCGACCTCCACGTGGCCCGCGATCGACGCGGCGTTCGCGAAGACCACGCGGTCTCCGACGCGGCAGTCGTGCGCGACGTGCGCGGCCGCCATGAACAGCCCCGCGCTGCCGACGCGCGTGACCCCGCCCCCCGGGGCGGTCCCGCGGTTGATCGTCACGTACTCGCGGATCTGGTTCCCGTCGCCGATGACGACCTCGGTCGGCTCCCCCTTGTACTTGAGGTCCTGCGGGGGCCCGCCCAGCGAGGCGAACGGCGCTACCACGTTGTCCGCGCCGAGCGTGGCGCGCCCGTCGATCACGACGTGGGACTTCAGGACGGTCCGGTCCCCGACGACGGTGTCCGGCCCCAAGACGCAGTAGGGCCCGACGACGACGTCCTCGCCGAGTCGCGCCGTGGGCGAAACGACGGCGGTCGGATCGATCCGCGCGACTCCCATGGATCAGCGGTCCACGAGAGCGGACATGACGATCGCCTCGGCCGCGAGCTGCCCGTCGACCTCGGCGATGCCGCGCATCTTGCAGGCGGTTTGACGGAGCTTCACGACCTCGACCGTGAGGCGGAGCTGATCGCCGGGGACCACGGCGCGCCGGAACCGCGCCTCGTCGATGCCGGTGAAGTACACGAGCTTGTCGGCCCGGTTGGGCACCTCCTCGAGGAGCAGCACGGCACCGGCCTGCGCGATCGCCTCGACGATCAGCACGCCCGGCATCACCGGCGCTCCCGGGAAGTGCCCGGCGAAGAACGGCTCGTTCATCGTCACGTTCTTGATAGCCACGATGCGCTGCCGCCGCGTCAGCTCGACGACGCGGTCGACGAGCAGGAACGGGTACCGATGCGGGATCTGCTCCATGATCCCGCGGATGTCGAGCGTGCTCACCTCTCCCCCTTCCCCTTCCCGGCCCCTCTGCCGAGGCGCTCCTCGATCTGGTTGAGCTTGGTCTTCAGCTCGGGAAGGGTCTTCGCCGTCGCCTGCATGCGCTTCCATTGCATCTCGTCGACCGCGGGGATCCCCGCGACGACCGCCCCCTCCGGAACGTCCTGGAAGACCGCCGACTTCGCCGCGACGACCGCGCGCGCGCCGATCGTGAGGTGCCCCGCCGCTCCCGACTGCCCGGCGACCGTCACGTAGTCGCCGACCCGCGTGCTCCCGGCGATGCCCGACTGGGCCGCCATCATCGTGCCGCGGCCGAGCACGACGCCGTGGGCCACCATGACGAGGTTGTCGAGCTTGCTCCCCCGCCCGATCCGCGTCTCGCCGAGCGTGCCGCGGTCGATCGTCGTGTTGGCCCCGATCTCGACGTCGTCCTCGACGACGACGCACCCGAGCTGGGGGACCTTCCGGTGCACGCCCTGGGACGTCGCGAACCCGAACCCGTCGGCCCCGAGGACGCAACCGGCGTGAAGGATGCAGCGGGTGCCGACGCGCGTCCGCGGATAGAGGACCACGCGCGGGTGAATCGTGGTGTCCTCCTCGATCACGCACTCCTCGCCGATCACGGCACCCGCCCCGATCACCGTCCGGTCGCCGATCGCCGATCCCTTCCCGATCACGGCGAACGCCGCGATCGCCACGTCCTTGCCGAGCGACGCGCTCGGATGGATCCGCGCGTCGGGAGAGATCCCGGGCGCCGGATGCGGCTCGGGATGCATCTTCTCGAGGATCTGCGCGAGAGCCACGTATGGCTCGGCGGCCTCGATCAGGTCCCGTCCGGACAGCTCGTTGCCGGCCACCTTCCCGGCCCCGACGAGAAAGGCCCCGGCGTGGGAGGTCAGGGCGGCCTCCTTGTAGCGCGGGTTCGTGAAGAACGACAGATCGTCCGGCCCCGCGTTCTCCAGGGTCTCGACCTCGCGGATCCTGCGGTTCGGGTCCCCGCGGACGGTCCCGCCGACCAGCGAGGCCAGATCCGAAAGCCGCCAGCTCACTCCCGGGCCCTCCCCGCCCTCTACGGCTTTCCGCCGGGAGGCGTGGGCACCGGCGACTTCGCCGGGGTCTTGTCGGCCGGCTTCGCCGCGGGCTTGTCGGCGGGCTTGTCCGCGGGCTTGGCGTCGGACTTGGCGTCCGGCTGCGGCTTCACGAGCTCGTTGAACTTATCGACGATCGCCGTCGTCACGTCCACCGACTCGGCGGCGAAGGCGACCCCCGCCGTGTTCCGCTCGAGAACGAGCGTGAACCCCTCGTCGCGCCCGAACTGGTTGATGACGCGGAGCAGCTGCTCCTGGAACTTGTTCTGAGCCTCGCTGACCTCGATCTGGAACTCGTTGCGCGCCCCTTCCTGGGCCTGTTGCAGCTCGAGGGACTTCTTCTGGATGTCCTTCTGCATCTGGCTCTGCTTCTCGGGCGAGAACGACCCTCCGCCCTCGTCGAGCTGCTTTCGGAGGTCGCCGATCTCCTTCTCCTTCGCCGCGAGCTCGGCCTTCTTCTTGTCGCCGAAGGCCGAGAGCCGGGCCGCGATCCGCTTCCCCTCCTCGGTTTCCTCGGAGACGCGGTTCGCGTCGAAGACCCCGATCTTGAGCCCGCCGGCGGGGGTCTGCGCGAGCGCGGAGCCGCTTGCGGCCGCGACGAGGATGAGAACGGACACCACGAGACGCTTCATGAAGCTCCTTTCGTTCCTTGCCCGGGCGCGGCCTCTCCGCACCCTAGAAACTTCGCCCGATCGAGAAAGTGAACGCGCTCGTCCGGTCCTCGGGCAGCTTCCGGAGAGGCCAACCGTAAATCAAACGCAGGGGCACGGGGAAGACCGGCAGATAGAATCGCATCTCGAACCCGGCCGACGCCCGGTAATCCGCAAGGCTCCACGGGGTGTCCTCGAACAGGGCATTTCCGGCGTCGAAGAAAAGCGCGATCTCAACGGGCGTCTGGAACGGAATCGTGTACTCGGTCATCAGCAGCCAGTACCGGTCGCCTCCCAGGGATACCAGATCGTTGCGGTCCACGACACCGTCCCCGTTCAGGTCGAAATCCTTGACGGGCCGACCGGAAGGGTCCTTGGTCGTCTCCACCACGTCCCCGAGGGCGTTGACCCGGGCGTAGCGCAAGGGGGAGATGTCGCGCGTCTGGAAGACGCGGGGGCCGTAGGTTTCGCCCCCGAGGTAGAACCGCTGGAAGCGCGGGATCCCGTTGACGTTCGCGGCGTTCTCGGCGCTCCCCCCCGCCCAGGTCCGGATCATGCCCAGCTCGGTGTGGACCCCGAAGAACGTCTGGCGCCACGCCTTGAAGTAGCGGGTTGCGATCGCGCGCGGCCGGAGGTAGTTGGTGTCGCCGCCGAGCGGCCCTCCCGAGATCTCGAAATCCGTCAGCAGCGACCAGCCGCGCGACGGCCGGTAGGGGTTGTTGACGCTGTTCCAGAACCAGCTCGGCGTGACCTTGGAGATCGTGTTCGACGCCACGGCCGAGACGAGCGTCGCCGACTGCCCTGGCACGGTGGCGAATCCGAGCTGCGGCTGGAGGCCATTCGACTGGACCTTCTGGAAGTCGTACCGGAGCTGGACCGACTGGAAGTACCCGATCTGGCGCCCGAACACGACGCCGAACCCGCGGCCCTGGCTGGTTTGCGCCGCGGCGAACTGCTGGTCGCTGCGGTAAAGGGACAAGCCGAACGTGTACGGCTTGTTCAGGAAGTACGGCTCGGTGTAGGAGATCTGGTACAGGTTG
>DATKHQ010000304.1:0-5453 GCA_035510175.1 Candidatus Sulfotelmatobacter sp.
GGGAGCAGGCCGGAACCTTCGCCGACTCGATTCAGCTCTGGAGCCAAGCGTAGCCATGGCGACCGAAAGACCCGAAGGGAGAGCCACCCCCGCCCGGAAGGACGACAGCCAGGTGCGGCAGAAGCGGATGATGGCCGAGCACTACGCCCGCCTCGCCCGCAGCGCCGAAACCGGCGAGAAGAACGTCTACACGTTCGTCCCCGGCAACCTCACCGAGCTGTTGCGCTCGTTCGACCTCCTCCCGGTCCTCCCCGAGATCAACGCCCTGCAGTCCGCGATGCGCGGGAAGTCGCGAGAGTACATCGCCGTCGCCGAGAAGCTCGGCCATTCCGAGGACGTCTGCACCTACGTCAAGTGCGATCTCGGCATGATGAAATCGGGGAACGTCGGGCCCACGGGCGAGTTCATCCCCGATCCGAGCCTCCTGCTCCTGTCGTACACGGGGTGCTTCACGTTCATGAAGTGGTTCGAGATCCTGCGGCAGGAGTACGACTGCCCGATCGCGATGCTCCACGTGCCGTACCAGGCGGACGGCGCGATCACCAGCGCGATGCGCGACTACGTCGTCGGGCAGCTCCGCGACGAGGTGATCCCCGTGCTCGAGCGCGTCTCGGGCCGGAGGTACGACGAAGACCGTCTCCGCGCGATGCTGCGCCAGTCGGCCCGCGCCGAAGACGATCTCGTCTTCGTGCTCGAATCCGCGAGGCACCGCCCCTCGCCGATCGACGCGTACTTCGGGGGCGTGTACTACATCGGACCGATCTTCACGGCCTTCCGGGGGACCGAGGAGGCCGTCGGCTACTACCGGGCGCTGCGCGAGGAGATCGAGGAACGCCTGGCGAAGGGCCTCGGACCGGTGACGCCCGAGGGCGAGATGCGCACCGAGAAGTTCCGTGTCGTCGTCGAGGGCCCCCCGAACTGGACCAGCTTCCACACCTTCTGGAAGATGTTCGCGGACGAGGGCGCGGTCGCCGTCGCGTCCACGTACACCAAGGTCGGCGGCGTCTACGACACGGGATTCCGTCACGATCCCGACCGCCCGCTCGAAACGCTCGCCGAGTACTGCCTGGGCTGCTACACGAACCTCAGCCTCCCGTCGCGCGTCGACCTGATCTCCCGCTACGTCCGGGACTACGACGCCGACGGGCTGCTCGTCCATTCGATCAAGAGCTGCAACTCGTTCTCCGCCGGGCAGCTGATGATCCTGCGCGAGGTGGAGGAGCGCACGGGACGGCCCGGCGGCTTCATCGAGAGCGACCTCGTCGACCCGCGCTACTTCTCGGCGGCGAACATCAAGAACCGCCTGGAGTCGTACTTCCAGATGATCGAGCAGAGGCGCGCCGGGAGCGGTGCGTGAGAGTCCACGTCGGGATCGATCTCGGGTCGACGACCACCAAGGCGGTGGTGCTGGGCGAGGACGGGACCGTCCTCGGACGCGGGATCACGAACAGCCGCAGCAATTACAAGGTCGCCTGCGACGTCGCGCTCGCCGAGGGGCTCATTCACGCCCGCTTCGGTCTGGTCGCGCGCGCGCTGGCGGACGCGGGCGGGACCGAGGAGCCCCGCGCGGAGGCGCTTGCGGCCCTGGAGAGGCTGTTCCGCAAGCACCAGTACCTCGGACACCTCGCGGTCTTCGAGCGGATCGGCACGCGGATCGTGGGCTCCGACCTGCTCGCCCGCGACCTCGCCGGCCCGTTCACCGCGATCGTCGCGGCGATGTCCGCCGAAGCCGCGGACCTGTTCGCGCCCGGGGCGGCCCGGAAGAGCGACTTCTTCCGCGACCTCGCCGGCGCCCGCTACGTGCAACACGCGGAGGAGGCCTCCCGGGCCCGCGGGGCGGCCTTCGACCGGTTGCTCGGGATCTTCGACAAGACGATTCTCGAGGTCGAGAACGTCCCGGCCGAAGACGGCGCGTTCGCCTCCCATGCGCGCGCCGCGCGCCGGGAGCTCACGGACGCCCCAGCCAGCCTCGACGCCGCCCTCGAGAACGCCGTGGACGTCCCGCTCGAGATCGCCGGGAGCGTCGGCACGGGATACGGCCGCCAGACGCTCCCGTTCCCGAAGGAGCAGATCCGATCCGAGATCCTCTGCCACGGCCTCGGAGCCCACGCGATGTTTCCCGCGACACGGACCGTGCTCGACATCGGAGGACAGGACACGAAGGCGATCCAGATCGACGGCGACGGGATCGTCACGTCCTTCCAGATGAACGACCGCTGCGCCGCGGGATGCGGCCGGTATCTGGGCTACATCGCCGACGAGATGAACCTGGGCCTCCACGAGCTCGGCCCGATGGCCTGCGGGTCGACGCGGCCCGTCCGGATCAACTCGACGTGCACCGTGTTCGCCGGGGCGGAGCTGCGCGAGCGGCTCTCGCTCGGCGAGAAGCGCGAGGACATCCTCGCCGGGCTGCACCGCGCGATCATCCTGCGCGCGATGTCGCTCCTCGCCCGGTCGGGGGGGGTCGCGAGCGAGTTCACCTTCACCGGCGGCGTGGCCAAGAACCCGGCGGCGGTCGGCGCCCTGGCCGGGCTCGTCCGCGAGAACTACGGCGCGATGACGATGAACATCTCCCCGGACTCGATCTACACGGGTGCCTACGGGGCCGCCCTGTTCGCGCGGCGCGACGGCCGCGCTTCGGCCTGAGGGGAAGGACGGGATGCGCGTGGACACAGAGGGCGCGATGGTCGTCGCCGGCATCGACGTCGGCTCGTCCGCGGTGAAGGTCGCGATCCTCGAGGACGGCGGTGACGCCGCCCGGCTCCTCGTGGGCCGCACGGAGCGGATCCGGCGCCGCGACCCGCACCGCATCGCGGAGGAGATGTTCGCCTCGTGCCTCTCCGAGGCGGGTCGCGCGACGGACGACCTCGCGTACGTCGCGTCGACCGGCGAGGGAGACGCCGTCCCCTTCCGCACCGGCCACTTCTACGGGATGACGACGCACGCGCGAGGGGGCTTGTTCCTGGAGCCGCGGGCGCGCGCCATCGTCGACATCGGCGGGCTGCACGCGCGCGCCGTGCTGATGGACGAGCGCGCCAAGGTGCTCGGGTACCGGATGACCAGCCAGTGCGCTTCGGGCTCGGGCCAGTTCCTCGAGAACATCTGCCGCTACCTCGGGATCACCATGGACGAGATCGGCCCGCTCTCGCTGTCCTCGCGCGCGCCGGAGCCGTGCTCGTCGATCTGCGCCGTGCTCGCGGAGACCGACGTGATCAACATGGTCTCGCGCGGGATCGCGGCGGCCGACATCATCAAGGGGATCCACGCGTCGATGGCCGGTCGCACCCTCCGCCTTCTCACCTCCGCCGGCGCCGGGGGCGAGGTGTTGGTGACCGGCGGGCTCGCGGCGGACGTGGGGCTGATCGCCGCGTTGCGGGAGGCCGCGGAGGCCGAGGCCGGACCCCGTGCGGCTCTGACGATCCGGACGCACGAGCACTCGGTCCTCGCGGGCGCGATCGGCGCCGCGCTGTGGGGCGCGTTCCGCGCGCGAAGGCTCGCGCGAGAGGGAACCCCTCTCGTGGCGGAGGCGTGATGGACGAGCACCGTTCCGATCCGTTCGGCCTCGCGGGCCGGGTCGCGCTCGTGACCGGGGCGGGCGGCGGGATCGGCGGCGCGACCGCGCGCGCTCTCGCCGCGGCCGGCGCCTCGGTGTTCGGCGCCGACCGTCCCGGACACCGCTCTCCCGCCGGCACGAGCGTCTCCTGTGACCTGTCCGACCCGGCATCCGTGCGCGAGATCGTCGGAGGCGTCGTCCGGGAGCGCGGACGACTGGACATCCTGGTCCACGCCGCCGGGATCACCCGCGATGGCGTGCTCTGGAAGCTCTCCGACGAGGACTGGAGCGAGGTCCTGCGCGTCGACCTCGATTCGGCGTTCTGGCTGCTGCGCGAGGTCGCCCCGCCGATGCGCGCCGCGGGGGGCGGAGCGATCGCGCTGGTCGCTTCCATCAACGGCGAGCGCGGCAAGCGCGGCCAGGCGAATTACGCGGCGGCCAAGGCGGGGCTGATCGGGCTCGGGAAGACGGCCGCCCGCGAGCTCGGCGCGTTCGGCGTGCGGGTGAACGTGGTCTCTCCGGGGTGGATCGACACGCCGATGACCTCCAGCCTCCCCGACGAGGCGCGCAGCCGGGCGATCGCCGAGACCGCCCTGGGACGGTGCGGCCGCCCGGAGGACGTCGCCGGGGCGATCCTCTTCCTCGTGTCCGGGATGAGCCGTCACGTCACGGGACAGGTGCTGCGCGTGGACGGCGGGCAGCTGATCGCTTGAGACGGAGGGGACGATGGAAGGCACACTGACCGAGCGCGACGAGGTCGTGGTCCGCGGGCTGGTCCCGGAGGATCTCGAGTCCGTGGTAACGATCGACGCGCGGAGCACGGGACGGCGCCGCGAGGCGTACTTCGGCACGAAGCTCCGCCAGAACCTCCTCGAGACGGGGATCAAGGTCTCGCTCGCCGCCGAGTGCCGCGGGACGTTCGCCGGGTTCCTCCTCGCGCGCGTGTACTACGGCGAGTTCGGAACGCTCGAGCCGGTCGCGGTCCTGGACACGATCGGCGTGCACCCAACGCTTCGCGGCAAGGGCGTGGGAGGCGCGCTCCTGGAGCAGCTCCTCGTCAATTTGTGCGGGCTCGGCGTCGGCACTCTCCGGACCGAGGTCGCGTGGGAGGACGCGCTCCTGCTCGGGTTCTTTCACAGGGCGGGATTCCGACCGGCGCCCCGCCTTTGCCTCGACCTTCCGGTGATGCCGAGGAGCTAGCCGGGACAGTCCTGTTCTCCCCGATCACCCCCGCGCCGCGCGGACGGCCGCTTCGAGCTTCTCGAGGCGGGTCTTCCGGTCGCGCACGAAGCGCTCGATTCCGGAGAGGATGTGCTCCGGCGACAGGTGCGCCTCGTCGACGACCTCGTCCACCGTGCCGCCGGTCCGCCAGCGATCGTCCCAGTCCGATCCCATCGAGTACTCGAGCGCCACCGGGTTCACGAGGAACGCGCCGAGCGTGCGGCGCGCCCGGTTCGTGATCCCCATCGCGTCCCACAGATCGGCGGTCGAGGCGATCCGCTCGCGGTACGCGGCGTCCTGCAGGGCGAACAGCTGCGGGGAGATCACGGCGACGATCTTGACGTTCCAGCCGGCCTTGTCGATCTCGGGCAGGACCTTCACGAGGCCCGCCGTCGTCATCGTTCCCTGGACGAAGACCGTTCCGCCGCGTGGGGCGCCCGGCTTCGCGTCGCGGATCAGGTAGGCCCCGCGCGCCGCCGCGAAGTGCGAATCCATTCCGAGGGCCTTCCGGTCGGGAATGGTGACGGCCGGGCGCGTCAGGTGCAGCGCCACGATCGGCGCCTTCTGCCGCAGCGCGGCGCCGAGAACGACCGGGACCTCGTTGTGCTCCCAGGGGTGGAGATCGATGACGTGCCCCTCGGGGAAGAGCTGCGTGACCTGCGTCTCGAAGACGCCGAAG
>DATKHQ010000305.1:0-13011 GCA_035510175.1 Candidatus Sulfotelmatobacter sp.
CTTCGGAGACCGGCTCTCGGTCCGCATCGAGCGCGTGGCGTCCATCCCACGGACCGCATCGGGAAAGCTGCGCCTGGTCGTCCGGACGGAGGACGCTCCGGCGGATCCGGCCGCCACGTCGGTGACGGCGTGACGCGTCGCTCCCGGCTGCGCGCCCTGGCTGCCGGCGCGATGCTCGTCCTCGGCGGCGCCACACGCGCTGCCGCGCAAGAGGTCTCTCCGCTCGAGCCGCCAGATCTCACGCGCTACCTGCGCTGGGGAGCGTTCCGAGTCCGCCCGGCGATCCTCGTGCCGACGCTCGGGTACGACAGCAACGTCTACTACCGGCCGGTGAACTCCACCGTCCCCCCGGTCGGCGACTATTTCGCGAACGTCTCGCCGAGCGTCGAGGGCACCGTGCTGTTCGGCACCCGCGCGTTCCTGACGTTCGACGAGCGCCTCGAGTTCTACCTCTACGCCCACGAACCGGTGAACTACTTCAACCAGCTCGGCAAGGCACGCCTGACCGTGCCGTTCGCGGCCCGGTGGGGGCTTTACGGCGACATCGGATACGACCGCACCCGTGACCGGCCGATCGAAGCCCAGGACCAGCGCCCGATCCGGATCGACCGCCCGCTCGGAATCGGGGCGATCGTCCGGTTCGGGTGGAGGACCGACGCCGAGTTCGGCGTGACGCGCACGCGCTCCACGGCGTCGGATCCGGACGAGCAGCTCACCTGCATCCCCGGGGTCGACCCTGGGTGCTTCTCGACCGGGGACCTCAACGACCGGACGGAGACCGGCACGCGCGTGCTCGCACGCTACCTCCTGTTCGGACGGACCCGGCTCGTCGTCGAGATGCAGCGATCGGACATCGTCTTCGACAATCCGCAGGTGCTGCGGGACGGGCACGAGCGCCGGATCCTCCCCGGAATGGACTTCGGACTGGGCGGGCGCATCTCGGGTACGTTCCACGTCGGGTACGCGCGGTTCGATCTCGGCCGGGCCGGTGCCGAGGGTTTCGAGGGCGCGGTCGGCGACGCGGCGCTCGGCTACCAGCTCGGCGGCCTGGGGAGCTACCTGACGCTCACGGGCACGCGGGACGTGCGGTACTCGATCAACGAGACGAGCGACCTCTTCCGCTACGCGGAGCTCACGCTGACCTTCGTGAAGTACTTCAACCGCTTGATCGGTCTCGAGGCGTCGTCGGGGCACGGACGGGTCGTCTACCTCGGGGATCCCAACAACCGCACCGACGCGATTCTCCAGGGATCGCTCGGTGTGCGTCTGCGTCTTTCCGAGACCGAGATCGGCCGGAGGGTCGAGTACGCGTTCCGCTACACGCTGACGCGCCGCAACGCGAGCTGCGTCATCGCCGTCGCCCCGTTCAATTGCGACGAATTCGACCAGAACCGTGGCACGGTCGGATTCGGTCTCGTCTACGGATACTGACGTGCCGTCAGCAGGAGGTCCGCACGTGAGCTACACTTCCGCGCCGTCGCCGCGCCCTCTGGAGCCCGCAATGCCCAGACCTCCCCTCGTCCCGCGCCTCCTCGCGGCCGCGCTCGTAGCGGCGGCCTCGCTCGCCGCGCGCGCGGCGGACCCGCCGGCCGAGGTGCCGGCCCCGGCGCCCGCCCCGGCGCCGACCCCGGATCCCGAGATCCTCGAGGCGCGGCCGATCGAAGGATCGCTGATCCCGCCGGACCAGCCGCCGGTCTCGTTCCTCCGGCGGGGCGGGTCGGACTACCGGATCGGCCGGCAGGACCTGCTCGAGATCAACGTCTTCGACCTGAAGGAGCTGGACCAGACCGTGCGCGTCGCCGACGACGGGACGATCTCGCTCCCGCTGCTGGGGCATCTCCAGGTCGACGGGCTCACCAAGGGTGAGCTCGAGGCGATGATCGCCAAGCTCCTCGAGGAGAAGTACGTCCGGAACCCGCAGGTGACGATCTTCGTGAAGGAGTACGTCTCGAAGCGGGTCGCGGTCTCCGGGGCGGTGAAGAAGCCGGACACGTACGAGATGCTCGGCGACAAGACGCTGCTCGAGATGATCTCGCTCGCGGGAGGGCTCGATCGGGACCTCGGCAAGGAGATCATCATCTTCCGCGCCTCGGAGGTCGGGACCCAGCGGATCTCGATCGACCTCGACAAGCTCGTCTACGAGGGCGACCCCGCGCTCAACGTCGCGGTCGCGCCGGGGGACATCGTCTACGTTCCGGCGGTCGAGCTGATCCGGATCTTCGTCACGGGCGCCGTCCGGAATCCCAATCTCTACGAGGTCCCGCGCTCGGAGCCGGTGACCGTCTTGCGCGCGGTCACGCTCGCCGGGGGCACGACCGACCGAGCGTCGGAGTCGAAGGTGCAGGTGATCCGGACGGACGCAAGCGGCAATCGCGTGACGATCTCGGTGAACCTCAAGAAGGTCAAGCGCGGCAAGGCCGAGGATCCGGTCCTGAAGAAGGACGACCTCGTGCTCGTCCCGGAGTCGTTCTTCTGATGTCCGCTCAGCCGGGGTCCGCGCGGCACCTGCTGGACTACTGGGCGGTCCTCCGCCGGCGGCGCGGCGTCATCGCGCTCTCGGTCGCCACGGTGACGCTCGCGACCCTCGTCGGCTCGTTCCTGGCCACGCCGCTCTACCGATCGACGGTGACCCTGCAGATCGAGCGCCAGAGCCCCGACATCCTCAAGGTGCGCGACGTCGCCTCGATCGACTACTCGTTCGCCGCGTACACCGACTTCTACCAGACCCAGTACAAGATCCTCTCCTCGGACGCCGTAGCGCGCACGGTGGTGGAGCGGCTCGGCCTGACCGCTCATCCTCGCTTCCAGGCGGGCGACGGGAAGCCGGGCCTGTACGCGAACCTCCGCGGGCTCCTGCCCGGAGCGCTCCCGGCGCGCCCGCGAGATCCGGTGGAGGTCGCGGCGAACCGGCTCAAGGAGAAGCTCGAGATCGCGCCGGTGCGGAACTCGCACCTCGTGGAGGTGTCGTGGGTCGCCCCCGAGCCCAAGCTCGCCGCCGACGTCGCGAACGCGGTCGTCGACTCGTACGTCGAGTTCAACATCCAATCGAGCTACCAGACCTCCGACCAGGCGAGAGAGTTCCTGGTCAACCAGATCGCCACCCTGCGGAAGGAGATCGCCGCGCAGGAGTCGCTTCTGCAAGGGTACGGGGAAACCAAGCACATCGTCTCGGCCGACGACGAGAGCAACATCACGATGAAAGCCCTCTCGGACATCGCCGCCAAGCGCACGCTGGCGGAAACGGTCCTCGCCGAGAAGGAGGCGCGTTTCAAGGCGGTGCGCGACACCCCCGCCTCCGCCCTTCCCGAGACCGTGTCGTCCGAGCTGATCGCGCGCTTGAAGCAAGAGGTCGCGCAGTACGAGGCGGAGTACTCGGAGAAGGCGAAGCAGTTCAAGGACGACTGGCCGGGAATGCAGCAGCTGCGCTCGAAGATGGATCAGGCGCGCGCGGGGCTCGACGCGGAGACCGAGGCGATCGGCGCGAACGTGCGCCGCGCGGCGGAGGCCGACTACCGGCAGGCGCTCGAGGCGGTGCGCGGCCTGAGCGCCCTACTCGACCGGCAGCAGGATGCGGCGCAGTCGTTGAAGCGTGACGCAGTGGAGTTCAAGTCGCTCCAGTCCGACGTCCAGAAGAAGCGCGAAACCCTGAACGCGCTGATGACCCGCCAGAACGAGATGGCGCTGACCTCGCGCCTGAAGGACCTCGACGCGACCTCGTCGAACATTCGCATCGTCGACCATGCACGGCCGGCCGCGTTTCCGTTCCGGCCCGACCGCAAGCTCAACCTGCTCGTGGGCCTGGTGTTCGGCCTGACCGCCGGGATCGCGCTCGCGCTGATGCTCGACTACCTCGACAACACCATCGTCTCGGCGGCGGAGATCGACCGCGTCGTCGCGCTACCGGTCCTGGCCGTGGTCCCTCACCACGCCGGCCCCGCGGCCCCGTCGCGCCTGAGGCCTCGAGCGGAGCCGGTCGCCGCGGAGACGATCGACATGGTGGCGCACCGCGACCGGAAGGCGTCCTCGTCGGAGGCGTATCGCGCGCTGCGGACGGCGCTGCTGCTGTCGAACCCCGGCCATCCGCCGCGCGAGATCATGGTCACGAGCGCGCTCCCCGACGAGGGGAAATCCTCGACGGCGATCAACCTCGCGATCGTGCTCGCGCAGATGTCCCGCCGCGTGCTCCTGGTGGATGCCGATCTGCGCAGGCCGCGCCTCCACCGGGCGTTCCGGATGGACGGGACGACCGGGCTCTCGACGCTCCTGTCCGGTCTCGCGACCGATCCGAAGGCGCTCGTGCGCGGGACACCGGTCTCCGGGCTCGACGTCCTGCCGAGCGGCCCCGTCCCGCCGAATCCGTCCGAGCTGCTCGACTCGCCGACGTTCGCCGAGCTGGGCAACCGGCTCGTGGCTTCCGGATACGATCACGTGATCTACGACTCGCCGCCCGCGCTCGCGGTCGCGGATCCCGTCATCGTCGCGAGCGTCGTCGAGGTGACGGTCGTCGTCGCGCGGGCGGGCCGGACCCCGCGAGAGTCCTTGCGCCTGGCGGTCGAGACCCTCTCGCAGGGCGGCCGCCGCCCGATCGGGATCGTGCTGAACGACTTCGACGCGCGCCGTCACGGGTACACGACCTACGGCTACTACGAGCGGTACGACCGCAAGGACGGGACGGACGGATCCGCCGCCGGCCGCGCGGCCGGCGCCTAGCACGCGGTGTCGGTGGGCGGCGCGGCCTCGACCCGGGCTCCGGCCTGGCTCGAAGCGGGGCTGGCACTCCTCGTCATCGCCGCCCCGCTCCCCTTCGGCGCCGTGGGGCCGGGTGGACGCACCCTGTTCGAAATCGGCGCGCTCCTCCTGACCGCCGCCTGGTCGCTTCACGCGCTCTGGCGGCCTACGCCTCTCCCCCCGCGGCCGGTCGTCGCGGGAGCGCTCGGACTCCTGGCGCTCGCCGCCCTTCAGATCGTCCCGTGGCCCGGAGGCAGGATCTCGGTCGATCCCGGCGCGACCGCTTCCGCTCTGCGGACGGGTGCCGCCCTCGTAGGCATCCTGTTCGTCGCGACGAGCGTCGTCGCCTGGCGCGGCGGCACCCGGCTGGGCCACGCGCTCCTCCTGTCCGCGGGCTTCCAGGGGCTCTACGGCGTGATGGTGGTGGCCTCGGGCCACCCGTTCATCTGGGGCGTGCCGAAGACCGCCTACCTGGAGAGCGCCACCGGGACGTTCATCAACCGGAACAACTACGCGGCCTTTCTCGCCGCCACGCTCCCCGTGGGAGCAGGCCTCCTGATCGCCGCCGCGCGCCGCGTCGCGCCACGTCCGGGTGCGAGGCGGAGTTGGCTGATCGTGCTCGGCAACGACGGGAGCCGCGCGCTGATCCTGGGTCTGGTCGCGGCCACGGGCCTCGCGGGACTGCTCCTGTCCCTCTCCCGCGCCGGCACCATCCTCGGACTTGCGGCGATCGCTCTGACCGGGGCGGTCCTGCTCCGGCGCCGCGCGTGGCCGGCGGTCGCGATCGCGGCGCTCCTGGCCGCGCTGGCCGCGATCCCCCTCCTCGACATCGGCGCCGAGCGTCTCACCGGCCGGCTCGCGGCCTCCGGCGAGGAGCTGACGACCGCGGGCGGCCGGTTGTCGGTCTGGCACGACACGATCGAGATGGCGGCCGCCCGCCCGGCCACCGGAGCGGGCTTCGGGACGTTCACCTGGGCATTTCCGCGCTATCGCTCCGCCGTCGTCCGGCTTCACTACACCCACGCCCATGAAGACCTGCTCCAGCTTGCCGCCGAGGGCGGGCTCGTGGCACTCGTCCTGCTCGCCCTGGTGCTCGTTCCCCTCGCGAAGGTGACCATCGCATCGCTCGGAGGCGGCGCCGATCCCCCCACGCGCGGTGCCGCGCTCGGGCTTTGCGCCCTCCTGCTCCACGCACTCGTGGACTTCCCCTTCCACATTCCCGCCGTGGCGCTCGTCGGATGCGTGCTCGCGGGGTGGATGTTCGGTGCGCGGTGGACGAGCGCCGACTGAGGCTCGTCGTCCCCGGCGATCGCCCACCGGCGCGCACCGCGGCGGCGGCGTGCGGAGGTGCGGTGCTCGCGGCCTCGATCCTCGCAACGGTCGCGGGCGCGGACCGTGCGCGCGTGCCTTTCGACGCCCGGGCCATCGCCGAGACAAGCCTGGCGGCGGAGCTCGGCGCGGGCGACCCGGCGGCCGTTCCGGTGGCCTTGACGCGCCTCACCGCACGGCTCGCCGACTTTCCGACCGACGCGGCGACGCGGACGATCCTCGCGAGCCTCCTCCTGGAATCGGACGGCGAGGCGGCGCGCGCGGCAGCGATGATCGAGATTCGCACCGCCGTCCGCGACGACCCGTACGGCGTCGGTGTCCGGTGCGCGGCCGCGCGGATCGAGGCGCGCTCGGGCCGCTCCGCCGAGGCGCTCGCGGAGGTCCGCGCGATCTTCGCGTTCGACGCCGTCGAAGCCTCGTCCGCGCTGTCGGACGTCGAGCCCTTCGTCCCCGGCGGTCGGGTCGAGGATGCGATCCCGGACGATGCGACCGCGTGGCTCGCGTGGTCGCGCCGCCTCCGTGCGCTCGGGCGCGAGCGCGAGGCCGACGAGCGCCTGGACGCGAGCCTTCGCCGCTGGCCGGACGACCTTTCGATCCGCGCCGCCGCGGCGGAGATCGCCGCCGGCCGCGGACGGCTCGCGGACCTCGCCCGTCTGGTGCCGCCCGGCCTCGCGATCCCCGAGGACGCCGGCCACGCGGCGCTGATCGCCTACCGGGCGCGCAGCCGCGAGGACTCCGGGGATCCGGCCGGGGCGCGGCGGGACGCCCTCCTGGCGGCGGCGCTGTCGGACGACGCCCCGTGGATCCTGGCGCTCTCGGGAGATGCGATCGTCGGGACCGACGCGGCGCTCGCGCGCGATCTGTGGACGCGCGCGCGCTTCGCGCTCGAGAGCGGGCGGGAGGCGGACGCCCGTTTCTGGATCGACGCACGCCTCGCGCGCCTGGACGAGCGGGAAGGCAAGGCCAGCGACGCGCTGCGGCGGTGGAGAGAGGTCCTGGCGCTCCGGCCGGACGATGCGGAGGCGAAGGCGCGGGTCGCCGACCTTGACCGAGCCTCCGGCGATCGCTAGGCTCTGCCGGCCTCGTCACCCGAGGGCGCCCCGTTGCCCAAGCTGAGCGTCGTGATCCCGGTCTACAACGAGGAGCGCACTGTCGCTGCGCTCGTGCGCGCCGTGCTCGCGGCGCCGCTCCCCGCCGGCGTCGATCGCGAGCTCGTGATCGTCGACGACGGCTCGACGGACGGCACGCGCCGGGAGCTCGCCGCGCTGTCGGGCGACCCGCGGATCCGCACGTTCGAACAGGACCGGAACCGCGGGAAGGGCGCCGCGCTCCGGCGCGGGTTCGCGGAGGCGACCGGCGACTTCGTCGTCGTGCAGGACGCCGACCTCGAGTACGACCCGTGCGAGATCGGGAAGCTCCTGACACCCATCCTCGACGACAAGGCGGACGTGGTGTTCGGCTCCCGGTTCGTCGGCAGCGAGGCGCGGCGCGTGCTGTTCTTCTGGCACATGGCCGGGAATCGGCTGCTCACCCTGCTGTCGAACATGACGACGAACCTGAATCTCACCGACATGGAGACCTGCTACAAGGTCTTCCGCACCGGCGTCCTGCGCCGGATCCGGATCGAGGAGGACCGGTTCGGCTTCGAGCCGGAGATCACCGCGAAGGTCGCCCGCCTCGGGGTGCGGATCTACGAGGTCGGGATCGGCTACGCCGGGCGGACGTACGAGGAAGGGAAGAAGATCGGCTGGAAGGACGGCGTCCGTGCGCTGTGGTGCATCGCCAAGTACGGATTGCGCCGCTAGGCCTAGCGGCGCCGGTACTCCTCGTAAGCGGACGCCAGGACGCGCGCACCGCCGAGCGCGACGACGAGCGAGGCGAGAAGGCCCAGCACGAGAAGGCCCGGCGCGCGCATCGGAGTTCCCGAGATCCGGAGCGTCGCGACGAAGCCCCCGACGCCGACCGCGAATCCCCAGACGGACGTCGCGGCGAAGAACGCGGCCCGCTTGCCGCTCCGCGACGATCCGCGCACGGCCGCCGAGCCGTGGCGGCCGGCCGGTCGGGCGTTATACTCGTCGCCGCGACGGGATGAGCGGTGCTCATCGGTGATGGAGTCGTGGGACATCCCGATCCTCCCGGAGCCGGCGGACGCTGCCAGGCGCGCCGTGTTCGAGTGCGCGGAAAGTACGGGTCCCCGAGGAGCCAGTCAAGGATGTTTTTTGAGCATATCGCAATTCGGAAGCTTCTCGCGGTCGCGGTGTCTGCGGGGCTCACGCTCCCGGTCGCTGCTGCCGGGGACGCGGGGGGACGCGCCGACGCGGCGAAGCCCGCGAACCCGAAGCATTCCAAGAAGTCCGATCAGCCTCCGCGGAGCACGCTCGAGGGCCGGGTCTACGGCGCCGACGGGAAGAAGGGACTGAAGGGGGCCGTCGTCGAGGTCCGTCCCCTCGATGCGAGCACGACGCGCCAGAGCGCGCCCTCGGATGGGTCCGGCCGCTATCGGGTGAGCGGGCTCGACTACGGGTGGGCGGAGGTCGTCGTCCGGACCGACGCGGGCGAGTTCCTCGGGGATCAGGCGGTCAATCTCCTTCCGGGCAAGTCGATCATCGCGAACTTCTCCCTGCTCGAGACCGGCGACAAGCCGGAGTCGTGGTGGAAGGACCGCTCGATCGAGCCGCCCCCTGATCTCGCGCAGAATCTGTCAGGAATGGCGGCCGCGCAGCAGAAGCTCACCGGAGTCGAGTACTGGAAGAGCCCCAAGGGCATCGCGATTCTGGCGGGCGCGTCGGTCGCGGCTCTGGCGCTGATCGCCGTGGGCGGCCGCAAGTACACCCCTCCGGCCACGACCAGCGTCACCCCAACCCCCTGAGGCCTCCGGCACCCCGGTACCCTTGACGCGAGGGCTCTCGTCGGCGGACAATCCGCGCGCTCTCATCACCTCGGAGGGACGTTTCATGTCGGCATCGATCCTTCGGCGTACGGTGGCTGCCGCCGTCGTGCTCGGCTTGCTTTCGCTCACCTCCGCGAGACCGCTGCTCGCGGCGTCCGGCCCCACGCTTCCCGGCCGCGTCCTTGCCGAGAACGGCGTGGACAGCCGACCGGGCGTGGTCGTCGCGCTCGTCGACTCCGCCGCCGAGAAGATCTATCGATCGGAACCGACCGATGCGCGCGGAGCATTCCGCGTTGAGGCCCCCGCGGCGGGAAGCTACGCGCTCGTCGTCGAGGCGCCCGAGGGCGCGTTCCTCGCGGCCGACCACCTCACGCTCGCCCCCGGCCTCAACCGGCCGGTCTCGCTCGCCCTCAAGCCCGGACGGCAGGGCACGACGCCCCCGGCCGGCGCATCGACTCCCGCGCCCAAGCCGGGACTGCCGTCGTGGGCCAAGTGGGTCATCGCCGGCGGGATCGTCGTCGGCGGCGCGATCATCATCGACGCCGTCACGAAGAACGACAAGGAAGGCAGCCCGACGAACTGACACGGGGAGTCAACGGGTCCGGTGGGACTTTTCGGCGAGAACCCTCCGACGCCCTCCGCCGGCAAGCGTGATCCGGCGGCCCCGCTCGCGGACCGCATGCGCCCCCGGGATCTCGACGAGGTCCTCGGTCAGGCGGCGCTTCTTGGCCCCGAGGCACCTCTCCGCCGGGCGATCGAAGCAGACGAGCTGCGCTCGCTGATCCTCTGGGGACCGCCGGGCTCCGGCAAGACGACGATCGCCCGCCTCATCGCCGGACGGACCCGCGCCGCCTTCGTGCCGTTCTCCGCGGTCACCTCCGGGATCAAGGAGGTTCGCGAGGTCATGCAGCACGCGGTGGCCGCACGCCGCGCGACCGCGCGCCGCACGATCGTCTTCATCGACGAGATCCATCGGTTCAACAAGTCGCAGCAGGACGCCTTCCTCCCGTACGTCGAGGACGGGACGATCGTCCTCATCGGGGCGACGACCGAGAATCCCTCGTTCGAGGTCAACGCCGCGCTGCTCTCCCGCTCGCGCGTGTACCGCCTGGAGCGCCTCTCCGAGGCCGACCTGCTCGAGGTGCTCTCCCGTGCGCTCGCCGATCGCGAGCGCGGGCTCGGAGCGATCGCGCTCGACGTGGACGCGGAAACGCTCCACGCCCTCGCGGCCGCTTCCCAGGGAGACGCTCGCGCCGCGCTGGGAAGCCTCGAGTTCGCGGTCGCGACCGCTCCCGTCGACGCCTCCGGCCGGCGGCGCGTGGCCCGCGAGCATCTGCTCGCGGCACTCCAGAAGTCCGCCCTCTATCACGACCGCGCCGGCGAGGAGCACTACAACCTCATCAGCGCGCTTCACAAGTCGATGCGCAACGGCGATCCCGACGCGAGCCTCTACTGGCTGGCCCGCATGCTCGAGGCCGGCGACGATCCGCTCTACGTCGCGCGCCGCATCGTCCGGTTCGCGAGCGAGGACGTCGGGCTGGCCGACCCGAGCGCGCTCCGGATCGCGCTCGACGCCAAGGAGGCGGTGCATTTCCTCGGGCGCCCCGAGGCCGATCTGGCGCTCGCGCAGGCCGCGGTTCACTGCGCGCTCGCGCCGAAGTCCAACGCCCTTTACGTCGCCTGGGGAGAGGTCCGCGACGCGATCGAGAAGGGCGTCACCGATCCGGTCCCGATGGCGATCCGGAACGCGGTGACCGGGCTGATGAAGGCCGAGGGGTACGGCGAGGGGTACCAGTACGCGCACGATCATCCCGATGCGACGACCTCGCTCGAGTGCCTTCCGGAGCGACTGCGGGACCGGGTCTTCTACCGGCCGACCGGACGCGGGAAGGAGCGGGTGCTCGCCGCACGCCTGGCCGAGTGGCGGGCGCGGCGTCTGGCGTTGCGGAAGCGCGAGCCGTAGCGTCCTCCCTGACTTCCAGGAACATTCCTCTTTTTCTTGCGCGGCTCCCCGGATACCGCCGCGCTGCGAAAAATGAGGAATGTTCCTGGAAGTCAGGGAGGAGACAGCGTCACGACTTCAACAGGTTTATCAGCGCTGCGGCTTCTCCGGGCTGAGACGGCCGCCAGAGCCCGAGCTTGCGCTTGCGCTCGATCGCGTCGCGGCTATACCGGACGCTCGAGACGAGACGGCCGTCTGCCGTGTAGAAGTGCATGCGGCCGCGCGCGCCGGGGACGACCAACGTCCCGTTCCGCTCGTCGACCAGGACGTCCCCGGGGACGATCGCCCGCGCGTCGTCCACCGCCTTGCGGGTCGGGCGCTCGCCGGCCCGATGCCGGCTCTCCGCATGCCGCGTGCGGCGCCGCCGCGCGCGGCGCTCGTGCTCGAGGCGGCGGCAGAGCCCGCGGAGGATCCCGTCGAGCCGCGCGGGGACCTCCTCGACGCGCGTGCGCCTCGCGCGCTCGAGCGTGCCGAGAGCGGATTGCGCCCATCGCACCGCCCCCTGCCACGGGATCAGATCCTGCCTCTCCCACAGGAGGTCGAGCGGCTCGCCGAGCGGCGTCCTCCCGAGGACGTTGAGGCCGTAGCGCACCGCCCCGCTCCGCGCGCGCGACGCGCCGATCTGGAAGGTCACGGCGAGCACCCCGCGGCCCTCGCCGTCGCGGGCGAAGAACGGGAAGAACCCGGCGGCGACCTGGCCACGGAGACGGAACGCCGACTCCGAGCGGAACGCCTCGAGCAGAGAGCCGTTGATCTCCGTCTTGTCGCGGACGAGGGCGATGAACGCCGGGGGATCGGCGTAGAGGCCGTCCACCTCCGGGTGCCGCAGGTCGAGGCAGAGCTGCGCGAAGTCTTCCCAGCGCGGCACACCGGTCGGCGTGTACCCGACGAAGACATGACGGTGGGACGGGGACGCGGAGTGCTCGCACGGCGCGCTCCCGCAGCGGTAGCAGAACGCGTGCCCCGGCCGGAACGCGGCCGCATGCTGGATGGCGTCCTCGAGCGCCCGGTCGATCTCCCCGATCAGATGGGCGGCGAAGACGCCCGGCCCCGACCGCTCGCCCCGCAGGACGAGCGGGAGCTTCAGCAGGATCGTTCCGAGCGAGCCCTCGATGAGGTGCGCGCCGGCCTTGCGCGAGAGCCGCTCCCGCACGAGGCGCTCGAGAACGTCGAAGGCGATCTCCCCCAGGGCCGAGCCGCGCTCCTCCACTGCAACCTCCTAGAACACCGCCGGAGAGGCCGCGAAGTCCTCGCGGTGGCGCCACAGCCGCGCGACCATGTCGCCGAGCGTGACGGCGAGAGCGAAAAGCGTCGCGCCGAGGGCGAGCCCGGGGCTCCGCCCCGTCCCCAGCGCCCAGACGAGAATCGCTCCGCAGGCCGCCTGGACCGTGGAGCGGATCAGGTCGGAGACGGGCGCGCGCGGGTGACCCATCTGAACGAGGGAATTGTCGAGCCCGCCCTCGGCGAGCTCCGCGGCGAGCAGGCCGAGGATCGCCACCGTGGGATCGCCGGGGCGGTTGAGCGCCGGCAGATAGAAGACGGGGACCGCCAGCGACAGCCCCGCGAGGCGGACCGCCTCGATCGGCGCCCTCCGGAAACGCGCCCGGAGCACGTGCCGCATCCCCCAGGCGTATTCGGCGCCGGAGTACAGCGTGATCGCGACGATCACGGCGAGGATGAGGAGGATCGCGGGCGACCGCGGGAGGAGCAGCCGGGTCGCGAACGCCGCGCCGAACAGGCCCACCGCCGACCAGGACATCCACCCGGGCCTCCGGCCCGACAGGAGCGCCGCGGCGGCCGGCACGCAGGCGCCGATCAGGCAAGCGCCGAGGATCACTCGGATCGTCAGGTCGTCGGGATACAGCCAGACCAGGAGGATCAGGCCGGCCCCGGCCATCTGGACCGTCGTCTTCAGCTTGGCGATCGCGCTCGTCCGGAACGCGAACCCCTCCTCGAGCGCGATGCTGCGCAGCGCGGTGATCGCCAACTCCCGGACGAACAGGATCAGGAGCAGCTTCGTGGGGAAGATCTGGAAGTCGGCGAGGGGGACGTACCCGGCGAC
>DATKHQ010000306.1:0-3520 GCA_035510175.1 Candidatus Sulfotelmatobacter sp.
TCTCCTGCCGCATGCCGCCGCAGCGTGCCGCAGGAACACAGTCACGAAGGCTCAGAATTGGAAAAGCAGAATGTCCCTAAAGGTACGCGGCGGCAAAGCCGAGTTGGGCGCACATCATCATCAGGTACATGTGCGTCCATGACGGATGGTTCTCGACCTTCGCGAGGTCTTCCGGATCGCGCAGGATCAGGTAGACGGTGTAGCACCCCCACAGGGCGAGGCCGATTCCGAGGCCGGTGAGGACGAGCTTGTTCCCCGTGAGGATCGTGTGCTCCCGCGCCCAGGGATCCGTGACCCAGGCGCCGAGCGGCATCAGGAGCCACGGCAGCACGAAGAACGGCGCGATCATCCGCGCGGCGCGGGTCACGCCGTACCGGATCGGCAGCGTCCGGCACCCGGCGGCCTCGTCGCCCTTCATGTCGGAGAAGTCCTTCGTGGAGGCGGCGCCGACGAGGAAGAAGAAGAAGATCGAGCCGATGAACCAGGGCTCGACGTGGAAGACCGAAGCGACCATCGACCACCCGGCGACCTTCAGGAGGCACCCGCGCGGGATCGCGATCGTGAGATTGGCGAGGTACGCGTCCGCCTTGGTCCGGCCGAGCGCCGGGGCCGAGTACACGAACGTGAAGATCATCCCGGCAATGAAGATGAAGAAGCACTGGTGCTGCGTCAGAGGCGCGCCGAGCTTCTCGGCGAGCCCGGTCGCGGGCCACACCACGACGAGCCAGGTGGGCACCACCGCGGCCGCGTAGAGCGCGAGCGCGGTGCGGTACCCGGCCCGCATCGAGATCTCGCCGGTCACCAGCGGCCGCGACGGCTTGTTGATCCGGTCGTTCTCGAAGTCGTAGTACTGGTTTATGACGTTCGAGGCGGCGTTCAGGATCGCCGCGCACGCGGAGCCGAGCACGATCGTCAGCACGATCGCGAGCGTCCACTGCCGCGGCAGCCCCGCGAGCACGTGCGGGTTCGAGGCCGAGCCCCACGCGGTGACCGCCCCCGAGACGACGCCGAGCAGGGGAGGGAGCAACGTGAACGGCCGCGTGAAGCGGACGTAGAGCCGCACCGTGTCGAGCATCGGGACCGGTTACTCGACCAAGCGTCCGACGACGACCCGGGCGGGCCGGACGACGCGCTCGCCGATCGCGTACCCCGCGCGGAGAACCTGGACGACCGTGCTCACCTTGGCGGGATCGGAGACCGGAGCCACACCCACCGCCTCGGCGACGTTCGGATCGTAGGGCTGGCCTGTCGGATCGATCCGCGTCACGCCCTCGCGGACGAGCGCGGCGAGGAACCGGTCCCGGGCGAGGACGACGCCGGACACCACGGGAGCCGCCCCGGGGACGGCGGCACCCGCCTCGACCGCGCGGTCGAGGTCGTCGACGGACTCGACGAGGCCGGCGACGAGATCTCCGAAGCGCAGCGCCACCTTGCGGTCGAGGTCGCGCTCGAGCCGATCCCGCGTGCGCTCGAGGTCGGACCGCGCCGCGAGGAACGTCTCCTGCACCTCCCGGAGCTTCCGCTCGGCGGCCTCGGCGCGGGCGCGCATCGTCTCGAGCTCGGCGGCGTCGATCGTCTCGACGGCCTCGCCGCGCGCGCCGGGCGCGAGCTCGGCGGCGTCCTCGGCGTCGCCCTTTTCGCGCGCCCAGTGCCGCTTGTCCTCGACCTTGATCGGATCGCGCGTCATGAAGCCACCGCTCCCGTCACCGGCCGAGCAGCCGGCGGACCCGCTCCTCGATCGGCGGGTGGGTCGAGAACAGGCGCATCAGCGCGCTGCCCGAGAACGGCGACACGATGAACAGGTGCGCGGTCGCCGGTGTCGCGTCCATCGGGATCCGCTTCGAGTACGTGTCGAGCTTCTGGAGGGCGCTCGCCAGGCCGTAAGGCTGACCGGCCATGGCGGCACCGGTCGCGTCGGCGCCGAACTCGCGCGAGCGCGAGATCGCCATCTGGACGATCATCGCGGCGATCGGCGCCACGATGGCGGTCGCCAGGACGACGAAGATGTTCCCGCCCCCCTCGCGCTCGTCCCGCCCGCCGTACCCGCCGAAGATCGCCCCCCACTTCGCCATCTGCGCGATGAAGGTGATCGCGCCGGCGATCGTCGCCGCGATCGAGGAGATCAGGATGTCGCGGTTCTTCACGTGCGACAGCTCGTGCGCGATCACGCCTTCGAGCTCCTCGTCGTTCATCAGCGAGAGGATCCCCTCCGTCGCGGCGACCGCGGCGTGCTGGGGGTTCCGTCCGGTCGCGAACGCGTTCGGGGAGTCGCCCGGGAGCACGTAGAGCTTCGGCTTGGGAAGCCCCGAGCGGGCGACGAGCCGGTCCACGATCGCGTGGAAGCGCGGCGCCTCGGCCGGGGAGACCTCGCGCCCGCGATACATCGCGAGCACCATCTTGTCGGAGAACCAATAAGAGACGAAGTTCATCACGCCCGCGAACACGAGCGCGATCAGCATCCCGCGCTCGCCCCCGAGCAGCCCGCCGACGACCATGATCAGGCCGGTCATGAGGGCCAGGAGGAACGCGGTCTTCAGATAGTTCGTGGTCGACATGAGCACCATCCTTCGATCGACACCTCAATTGTACCAGCCCGAAAGACGCGGGGCCGACGGGGCTATTTCACGTCGACCCGCACGGGGCCCGGGGCGCGGGCATCCCGCCTCTTGAGCGAGACCTCGAGCACGCCGTCGCGCTGGCGCGCCTCGATCCCCGCGGGATCGACCGACGGCGGCAGCGCGATCGACAGCGCGAAGCGCCCTCCCGGCCGCTCCGAGCGAAGGAACGTCTCGCGCGGCACGAGCGCCTCGCTCTTCCGCTCGCCGCGGATACGCAGCGCGCCCCCGTCCACGTCGACCGTGACCTCGCCGGCGGCGATACCGGGGAGATCGACGCGGAGCTGGTAGCCGCCCGCCTGCTCCCAGACGTCGACCTGGGGGCGCCAGACACCCGGCACCTCGGCGTCGGGAACGGCACCCGAGCGCCCCAGGACGTCCTGGAAGAGTCCGTCGACGCGCTCCCTCAGGCCGAGCAGGTCACGGACGGGATCCCAGCGATCGATGGCCATGATGCCCCTCAGTGCATTCAATGTACCGCGAGTTCCGCCGGCTGGAGGACGATCTCCCCTTTCTCGACGTGGGCTCGGACCCTCGAGCCGGGGCCGAACCGCCCGTCGAGGATCGCCAGCGCCAGGGGGTCCTGGATCATCCGCTGTATCGCGCGCTTGAGTGGGCGGGCGCCGAACGCCGGGTCGTACCCGGCCTCGGCGAGCTTCCCCTTGGCAGCGTCGGTCACCTCGAGCTCGATCCGCCGGTCGGCGAGGGCCGCCGCGACGCGGGCGAGCTGGAGATCGACGATCCGGAGGATCTCCGTCGGGCCGAGCGCCTCGAAGACGATGGTGTCGTCGACCCGGTTCAGGAACTCGGGCCGGAACGCCTGCCGGAGCGCGAGCTCGACGTGCCGCCGCATCTTCTCGGGGTCGGTGCCGGCATGCTCGAGGATGTACGACGACGCCAGGTTC
>DATKHQ010000307.1:0-19767 GCA_035510175.1 Candidatus Sulfotelmatobacter sp.
TCGCGCGCGTCGCATCGGTGATCTGCCCCAGTGCCGAGACGAGCAGGGTCGGCGGCACGCTGATCTTGACCCCGCCCATCGTGGAGTCGTTCTTCATCGAGTCCTTTCCGGAGACCAGCGGCGTCGCGTACGCGCGGGTGAGGTCGTACAGGCCGCGGCAGGCGCGGACGAGCTGCGCCATCTTGTACGCGCCGTCCGGAGTGGACGCGGAAGCGACCGGGTCCGGCCAGCAGAAATTGTCCAGCGCCGCGATGCGGTCCAGACGGGCCCCCGCGCAGAGCTGCTTGCGGACCGCCTCGTCCAGTGCCGACTGCGCCATCGCGTAGGCGTCGATATCGGAGTAGAACGGGTTCACGCCCTCGGAGAGGACGTAGCCGGCGGCGGTCCCGTGACGCACCAGGAACACGGTCGCTTCCGCGGGCACGTCGGCGCCCACGCCGATCCACGGCTTCACCACGGTCAGGCCCTTCACTTCGTGGTCGTAGTGCCGCGCGGTCGTCTCGTTCGAGCACAGGTTCAGCCGTGCGAGCATCGCCAGGAGCGTCTCGTCCAGGTCCTGCGCGGGCGCACCGGCCGGCTCCTCGAAGCGTCGCGGCTCCCAGACGGCCTGCAGGTCGAGGTCGGGATCGCCGTCGTGGAGGAAGTCCATGTCGAGACGCGCGACCGTCCGCCCCCCGTACCTCACCTCGAGGACGCCGCCGTCGTCGAACGCCCCCAGCACCGTCGCCTCGACCTCGCGGCGCGCGGCGAGCTTCAGGAACGCCTCGATCCTGTCGGGCGGAACGGCGAGCGTCATCCGCTCCTGAGCCTCGGACAGGAAAATCTCCCACGGCGCGAGCCCCGCGTACTTGAGGGGCGCCTTGCTCAGGTCGACGACCGCCCCGCCCGGTCCCCGCGCCATCTCGCCGATTGAGGAGGACAGCCCGCCCGCGCCGTTGTCGGTGATCGACGCGTAGAGGCCGAGGTCGCGCGCCTCGATCAGGAACTCGAACATCCGTCTCTGCGTGATCGGGTCGCCGATCTGCACCGCCTGGATCGGGGCCGACTCGTCGAGGGCCGCGGACGAGAACGTCGCGCCGTGGATTCCGTCCGCGCCGATGCGGCCCCCGGTCATGACGATCAGGTCGCCGGGACGCGCCGCTTTCTCGTGCCCCGGCCGCCCGGCGATCGTCACCGGAAGGCGGCCGACCGTGCCGCAGAAGACCAGCGGCTTGCCCAGGAAACGCCCGTCGAACAGCTCCCACCCGCGGCCGTACGGCACGCCGCTCTGGTTGCCGCCGTCGATGACCCCCTGATGCACGCCGTCGCGAATGCGGCGGGGGTGCAGGAGCCCCTTCGGAAGCTCCCCGGAATGAAACGGCGACGCGAAGCAGTACCCCCAGACGTTGGCCAGGAGCTCCGCTCCCAGCCCCGTTCCGAACGGATCGCGATTGACGCCGACGATGCCCGTGATCGCGCCCCCGTACGGATCGAGCGCCGAGGGCGAGTTGTGGGTCTCGACCTTGTAAACGAGGTGATCGCGCTCATCGAACGCGACGACCCCCGCGTTGTCGTGGAACACGGAGACGAGCCACGAGGCTCCCTCGCGGTCCCGCACCGCACGATCGACCGCCTCGGTCGCGCCGCGGATGTAGGTCGCGAAGAGCGACCGGATCACCTCGGGCGCCCGGCCCGGCTCACGGTAGGTGACGGTCGCGTTGAAGATCTTGTGCTTGCAGTGCTCGCTCCAGGTCTGCGCGAGGCACTCGAGCTCGACGTCCGTCGGCGAGGCGCCCAAGCCGGCGCCGCGGCGCCCCGCATCCTTCGCGGCGGCCCGGAAGTGATCGCGGATTGCCCGCATCTCCGGGACGCTCAGGGCGAGCAGCTTCGTTCTCGAGATCGCGGCGAGATCGTCGTCGGTTCCGGAGAGGTCGACGTCGACGACGGGCGGAACCGCGTGCGCGGACACCTTGGGGACCGCGAGATCGACGCGGGATGCACGCCAGGCCGCGAACGTCTCAACCCGTGTCGTCTGGATGACGGGATTCGCCAGCAGCTCCCCCGCGATGCGCGCCCCGTCGTCCGCGGTGACGCCGTCGAGCAGGATCATCGTCGAGGTGTAGACCGCCGCGCCCTCGGGCAGCTTCCGTCCGAGCGTGTCCTCGACCAGCGTCCGGGCGGAGCGGCCCACCGGGTCGGTGACGCCCGGCTTCAACGCGACCGTGATCGCGATGTCGAACGGTCCGTCGTCGAGCCGTCCGATCGCGCCGCGCTGGCCGATCGGGTCCGTCAGCTCGTGGAGCACGCGCCCGGCATCGGTCTCGCCGAGGTCGGCCTCGACCCGGTAGACGTCGCGGGTGCGGACCCGCTGGACCGGGATCGCGAGGAACCTGCGGATCGCCACGGCGATGGATTCTCCCCGTGGATCGCGGATTCCCTCCGCGGGGGCTATCTCGAAGCGGTGGATCATCGTCGGCCTCCGCGGAGAACCGTACCGCCCGCCGCACCATAGAGCAATTCGATTATTATGATGAAAGATATAGAAGGTACATATATCATGGCTCCGTGACCGACGCCCCGGCGCTCGAGACCTTCGTCGCCGTGGCGCGCCTGGGCAGCGTGCAGGCCGCCGCGGTGCGCCTCCACCGGACGCAGCCGAGCGTGTCCAGCCGCATCGCCGGCCTCGAGGCGCGCTGGCGGACGCGCCTGTTCCGCCGTCACGCCCGCGGCATGTCGCTCACGCCGGAGGGAGCCCGGCTCCTGCCGCTCGCCGAGGCCGCGCTGTCCGGGATCGCCGAGCTCGACCGGGCGGCGGGGCGGCCGGTCGCCTCGGAGGCGGAGCTGCGCTTGGGCGCGGGGGACGCGCTCGGACGCGAGGTGGTGCCTCGCGCACTGGCGCGCCTGCTCGGCCGCGGGGGGCGCCTGGCGGTCCGCGTCCTCGAAGCACCGGCGGTCCGGCTGCTCGAGGCGCTCCGCGCGGGGGAGATCGACCTCGCCCTGGTCGCGGCGGACGCGGCCGGACCCCCGGGGGCCGGCCTGGTGACGGAACCGCTCCTGACGAGCCCGATCGAGGCGCTCTTCCCCAAAGGGGATGCCCCGGGCCCTCGCAACGCCGACCCCGCCGCGCTCGCGAAGCGGCGCCTCGTGGCGCTTCAGCCAGGCTCGGAATTCCGCCGCCATCTCGAGCGGGCGTTCGCGGGCCGCGGGCTGCCGTTCCGGCCCGCGGTGGAGGTGGGGAATCTCTCGCTGGTCCGCCGCTTCGTCGCCGCCGGGCTCGGCGTCGGCCTAGTGCCCGCGGTGGCGTTTTCGGCGCGACCCTCCGACGTCGCGGTCACAAGCACCCGAGCCCGGGGCATACCGCCCATCGCCTACGTTCACGCCCGGCGTGCCGGAGTCCCGCCATCGGAGAGCGCGGAGCAGTTCCTTCGCCTCGTTCGGCCAGAACTCTGATCGAATTGTCGCGCTGACAACGATTCCTGCGGGGACGGTGCAGCAGAACCGTCACGCGCGTCCCACCTTGCCGCCGCGACTCGGTAAGAGTTCCATCGACCTCCCCAACAACTCGGGGCACGCGGGTGCAAGCCCGTGCGCCCCTTTTTTTTGATCGCGCGCGGTCCGGCGACCGGCGTCGTGGGTTGCGAGCCAAACTCAGCAAACCCGCGGCGACCGGGCAACGGAATAGAGGGCTCGAACGTATTCATGCATGTGGGTAGGACGGCCAGGCCATCACCGATCCGACCCGACCCTCCTCTCTGCCGGGCACGCGGGTTCCCCCAACCCGCGTGCCCGGGTCTTTCTCTAGCGTCTCTGACGAGACCGGCGTCCTAGGGATTGGGCGGCAGGGTACGCAGCACGCCCGAAATCAGGAGGACGAGCAGCACGAGCCCCGCGTTGACCTTCGTCCAGAGCGCCCCGTTGTCGCGGACAGGCTGGAGGGCTTCCGATCGTCCCATGAGCGCCGAGGCGAGGAAGAACACGCCGAGCGCCGCGAGCACCTTCACGCCGAAGAGTGCGAGATAGAGCGCCTGTCCGGCATGGGCGGGCCCCTGGAACAGCACGAAATTCGCGATGCCGCTCAGGAGGAGAAGACCGATCGACGCGGAGAGCACGGGCCGCCAGCGATCGGCGACGGCGCTCCGGATCGCGCTGCGCGTCGGTTCGGGCATCTCGCGCAAGGTCGGAAGCAAGGCGAGGGCGGCGAAGAACGCGGCCCCGCCCCCCATCACCGCGGGCACGATGTGAAGCCAGCGAAGGACGAGCGCGACGCCGTTCATCTCGATCTCCGCCCGCGCGGCCGCGCCGGCTACTGCGTCGATGTGATCGAGCCGCCGATCCAGGTGATCCCCGGCACGGCGGTGCACGTCGGATACGCGGCCGTCCCGTCGCAGACCTGCTTCGGGTCTCCGAAGGCGAGCACGCCGGTGGCGCTTCCGGGAGGGATCGCCTGCGTGGAAGAGAAGCTCAGCGTGAGCAGGTCGGCGGTCGTGGTCACGGGCACGGCTGGAGCTGTCGTCGGGTCGAGACGGCTGGCGACGACCTTCACGGTTCCCGGCGTCGCGTTGTCCGCCAGGAACACGACGTCGGAGGCGCTCACGCCCGCGAGAAGGAAGGAGCCTGCGCTGTCCATCCCGTTGAACCGGAGAACCGACGGGTTGTAGGTGACGTAGAACGCGGCGCCGAAGAAGCTCGGGATCTGGGTCGCGGAGACCTTGATCGTGATCGTCGACCCGGCGCTGTTCCCCGCGCGCATCGCCAGCGAGCCGTCCACGATCGGCGAAGCGGGCGTGAAGGTCGTGACGACCGGTCCGGTGGTCGTCCCGCTGCTCCCGCCACCGCAGCCCAGCATCACCGCCGCAACGACGAGGAGCGCCGCCCAGCCGGCGCTCCGAACGCTGGAGTTTCGAGGATTCATCGCATGCTCCGGTGGGTCACGGGCAGGTCTGTCCGAAGAACGCCGTCAGGTAAGAAAGGTCGAGCCCGTCGACCGTCGCGTTGAAATCGAGGTCGGCGGCGGGGTTGAACCGGGGGTCGGGCGCGGACGCCGCGAAGCTGACCGCGAGGCCCAGGACGTCGATCCCGTCGACGGTCTTGTCGCCATTCAAGTCGGGGAACGTCTGGATCGCGGCCGGCGTGTTCCCGAGATGGCCGAGGTTGACCTTGCCGCCGTTCGGCTTCGGCTCGGCGTCGGCGGCGACGGCAGGATCGCCCTTGTCGATCGTGGCCGAGCACAGCGGCGGCACGTAGGCGAGGTCGAGCTTCGGATCGACGGAGATGACCCCCGGGGTCACGCCCGGCGTCACGCCGAGCTGCGACTCCCAGTCGGCGCCGACGTTCGCGAAGGCATCGACGTAGGAGATGCTCACCGCCTGGCCCGGGCCCGGCATCACGCCGCCGCCGACCCCGTATCCGTCGTTTCCGACGACGATCGAGTTCGACAGCGATAGCGCCGTGGCTCCGGTGGTGAACAGCGAGTTCGGGCCGGGGAAAGCGTCCCACTCGAGGCCGCCGGAGGCGGTGTCGGTCTTGTTGCTCGCGACCGTCAGGAAATCGTGGTCGACCGTCGCGGCGGCCTGGCCGCCGTACGCCTCGACGAGGACGTACTCCCCCCCGCCGCGCGCCGAGGTCGTCGCCGGGTCGAGCGCCTTGTTGGTCGCGAGCAGATTGTTCGTGAAGCTCAGCGTGTTGTCGGTCGGCGCGGTCGTCCCGTCGCTGTTGGGGTCGTCGCTGGCGAGCACCAGAAGGCTCGCACCGCCGCCCAGCGTGGACGAATCGTTCCCCGTGATGCTGTTCCGTTGGATCCGGAAGTCGTTGATCCCGGTGGGCGTCCGGAACGTGTACAGCTCGGCGAACAAACCGCCCCCGCCCCGGTCGTTGATATCGGCGAGCGCTCCGGTCGCGTGGTTTCCGGTGACGGTGTTGTCCTGGACGTGGATCGTCCCCGTGCCCGAGGTCATGTCGAGCTCGACGCCGTACACGTGGATCCCGCCTGCCGCCTTCTTTCCGGTGTTCGCGGAAACCGTGTTCCCCTCGACCACGATCGTGTGATTCGATCCCGGCGCCGGCTGGAGATTCGCCGAGATGCCGCCCCCGTACCCCTCGGCCACGTTGTTGCGGACGGCGTTGCCCGATCCCTTGAGGCCGACGGTGATCGACTCCGTGCCGGCTCCGACCGACGAGCCGGTCGCAACGAAGATCCCGCCCCCGTATCCAAAGTGCGTGCCGTCCGCCGAGTTGGAGGCCGTGTTCCCGTCGATCGTGTTCGACGTGATCTTGACCGTCGACGAATCGCTCGCGGCCGCGGTGTCGGAGAACACCGTGATCCCGGAGCCGAACGCCCCCCCGCCGGCTCCCGCCATGTTTCCCGTGATGGTATTGCTGTCGATCTCGACGACGCTCGGGACGCCGCTCGAACTCGCCTCGACGTAGATACCCCCGCCGTCGAGGTTCGCGGTGTTCCCGGTCACGGCGTTGTTGACGATCGTCGCCTTCGCGTTGGGATCGGTGAGGTTGTTCCCCATCTGTACCCAGATCCCGCCGCCGATCGTCGAGGTCGCGCTCGCCGTGACGACGTTTCCCGTGATGTCCACGGCGCCGAACCCCCAGATCGCCGAGTCTCCGCCGTGCTTGACGTTGAATCCCCGGAGGGCGGAGCCGTCCACGACGGAGGCGACCGCGAACAGCGACGATCCGTTCCCGCCGTCGCACTGATTGGTGCCGTCGAGGGTCGCCGCGCCGATCGTGGCGTTGTTGAGGTACGCCGCGGTCACCAGCGTGACGCCCCCGACGCCGTTCCCCGGCTGCACCGTGACGCACTCGTTGTAGTTACCGGCGTTCACGAGGACGGTGTCGCCGCCGGAGGTCTTCACGAGCGTGAACGTGATCGTCTTGCACGGCGCGATCTGCGTTCCGCACGTGCTGATGTCGGTTCCCGTGGGCGAGACGAAGTACGTCGTCGCCGCGATCGCGGAGCCGACCTGTCCGCCGAGCCAGAGCAGCGTGAGTCCGGCCGCAAGCAAGGGTTTCATCGTGGCGCTCTCCCCGAGCGATCGAAGTTATCGGTGGGCCGAAGCGTTGTCAAGGGAAGGCGCCCGCGGCGGCGGACCCCAGCGGGGCCGCGGAAAGCCCCGCCCGGCGCAGCGTCTCGAGCAGCAGAGGGAGCGCCTCGAGGACGATCGGCATCGTTCCCGGGCCCGGGCGGTCGTGAAGGAGCAGGATGTCCCCCGCCGCGACCCCACGCGACAGGCGGCGTCCGACGGCGGAGGCGTCGCGCGAGACCGTGTCGAACCCGCGCCGCGTCCAGGACGCGAGCGCGAGCCCCCGTCGCGCGAGCGCGGGCGCCAGGAGCGGCGAGCGCACCCCGGCGGGGGCGCGGAACAGCCGTGGCGTCGTCCCGGTGGCCCGTGCGACCGCCTCCTGACAGAGCGCGAGCTCTCGGTCGAGGCGCCCCGGAAGATGGAAAAAGAAGCCGCCCGGGTGCGTCTGCGTGTGGTTCTCGACGCCGTGCCCCCGACGCACGATCTCGGCGGCGATGTCCGGGTGCGCGTCGACCCGCGCGCCGACGCAGAAGAAGCTGGCGCGGGCGCCGTGCCGATCCAGCAGGTCGAGGACGGCGGGCGTGACGGCCGGGTCCGGTCCGTCGTCGAAGGTCAGCGCCACGGCACCCGCCGCGGCGGCCGCCGGATCCCGGCGCAGGTTGGGTCCGAGCAGCGCGCAGCGCGGGAGCATCCCCGCGGCGACGAGGGACAGATGATCGGCCACGACCGCCCCCGCGATCCACGGCCAGCGGTGCGGCGCCAGCGCCACCGCCGGGAGCGCTGCGGCATGGACGGCCAGGGACGCGATCAGGAGCGGCGTGGGTCTGTCCGCCGCCCGGCCGGGAGATGTCGAAGAGGGATCGCGCATCGTCGGGTCCGCCACCCACGCGGCTCCCTATGTTAAGCTCTCCCGCGCCACGAGGCCCCGCGCTCCATCCACAGGCCTCGGGGAAACCCGAGAGGTTCCGTACGATGAGCGGCGACCCGGCCACGGCCCTGAAGATCAAGACCCTCTTGGTGGAGAAGCTCCACCTCGATGCGCTCACGCCGGAGCAGATCGCCGACGACATGCCGCTGTTCGGGGAAGGGCTCGGGCTCGACTCCGTCGACGCGCTCGAGCTCGTCGTCGCGCTCGAGAAGGAATTCAGCATCCGGATCCAGAGCTACGAGGTAGGCCGCGAGGCGTTCGCGACCGTGGCCACGCTGTCCCGCTATCTCGAAGGTCGCCTAGCCTCGGCCGACTCGCATGTCGGGAGCTGATCGGGCGCCGCTGCCGCCCGGCTCGATCGTCATCACCGGTCTCGGGGCCGTCACGCCGTTCGGGTGGGGGGTCGCCCCGCTCTGGGAGGGGGCACGCTCCGGACGGTGCGCCGTCGGAGCCCTCGACCGGTTCGACCCCGCGGGGCACAGGACCCGAATCGCGGCGCAGGTCCCGCTCGACGCCGCGCCCGCTCCACGGTCGCGGCGCGCCACGCTCGCGGACCGGTTCGCCGTCGCGGCGGCCGGTGAGGCCGTCGCCTCCGCTGGACTCGACGCGTCCGCGCTCGCGCACGCGGGCGTCGCGTTCGGAAGCTCGACCGGCGGATTGATCGAGAGCGAGTCGTACTTCGAGGACCTGCTCCGCCGCGGACCGCGCCGCGCTCGACCGGGCCTCCTTGCGTCCCAGCAGTTCGACGGACCCGGTGACGCGGTCGCCCGCGCGCTCGGCTGCACGGGACCCGTCCTGACCGTGACCGCCGCATGCGTGTCGGGTGCCGCGGCGATCGAGGCCGCGGCACGCATCCTCCTCCGCGGCGAGGCCGACACGGTCGTCGCCGGAGCATCGGACGCGCTGTGCCGGGTGACGTACTCGGGGTTCAACTCGCTCCGGGCCGTCGACGAGAAACCGAGCCGCCCGTTCCGGAAGGACCGGGCCGGGCTCACGCTCGGCGAGGGGGCCGGCGTCCTGGTCCTCGAGTCGGCGCGCCATGCGCGCGAGCGCGGAGCGCGTGTCCTGGCCGTCCTCGCGGGGGCGGCCTCGACCTGCGATGCCCATCACATGACGGCGCCGCACGCCGCCGGCGCGGGCGCGGCCGTGGCGGTCACGCGCGCCCTGACCGAGGCCGCGTGCGATCCGGCGGACGTCGACTTCATCAACGCGCACGGAACCGGGACGCCCCACAACGACGCGGCGGAGGCCGCGGCGATCGCGCGCGTGTTCGGCGGTCTCGCGCGATCGATCCCGGTGACGTCGACGAAGGCCCTGATCGGTCATCTTCTCGGGTCGGCCGGTGCGGTCGAGGCGGTCGTCACCGTTCTGTGCCTCGCGCGCGGCGAGGTGCATCCGATGCCGGACGACGGCGAGCGCGACCTCTCGATCGCGCTCGATCTCGTGCTCGGTCTCCCGAGACGCCTCCCGCGCGCGCGCGTCGCGCTCTCGACGAGCCTCGCGTTCGGCGGCGCCAACGCCGCGCTCGTCCTCCGCCGGCCGGAGAGCGCGCATGTCCGCTGAGCCGGTCGTCACCGGGGCCGGCGCGATCGGCGCCTGGGGCGTCGAGCGCCGGGCGCTCCACGGCGCGCTGGCCGCGGGCCACCCCCTCGCCCGGCGGGTCGAGGGGACGCCGGACGCCGCGACCGTTCCGGCCGCGGCGTGCGCGGCGCTCGTCCCCGTCCTCGATCTGTCGCCGTGGCTGGCTCCCGCCCACGCGCGCCGGATGGCGATGACGTCCCGCTGGTCGGTCGCCGCGGCGCGGATGGCGGTCGAGGAGGCGAGACCCGGGCCGCGCGACGGCGGCCGCACGGCGGTCGTGATGGCGACCGCGTTCGGCTCCGTGTGGTTCACCGAGAGGCTGGTTCGCCAGGTGCTCGACGAGGGCCCGCAGGCCGCGCAGCCGTTCTACTTCTCGGAATGCGTCGCGAACGCCGCCGCGGGCCAGGTGGCGATCGCCGAGGGGGCACGCGGCGCCAACGTCACGATCGCCCAGCGTGAGGCCGGCCCGTTGATCGCGCTGTCCCAGGCCGCCGCGGAGGTGCGGGAAGAGCGCGCGGAGGCCGCGCTGGCCGGGGCCGTCGACGAGATGAGCCCGCTCCTTCACCGCCTGCTCGACCGCTATCGCGCTCTCGCGCGCGGTGCCGCGGGCCGCGCGGAGGCGCCGCGGCCGTTCGACCTACGGCGCGACGGCGTGCTCGCGGGAGAAGGAGCCGCGGTGCTCCTCGTGGAGCCCGCGGCGACGGCGCGGGCCCGGGGGGCGCGCACGCTCGCGCGGATCCGCGGCACGGGATCGGCGTTCGATCCCACGGCCACGGAGAGCGACTGGGGCGAGGGCGTCGAAACCCTCGCGGCGGCGCTCCACCGGACGTTGCGGCGCGCGGGCGTGGCGCCGGAGGAGATCGCCGGCATCGTCTCGGGCGCCTCCGGAGCGCGGCGCGGGGACGCGCTCGAAGGCAAGGTGCTCCGGAGCGCCTGGAGCGGGCGCACGCTGCCCCCGATCGTCGCCCCGAAGGCCGTGGTGGGTGAATACGGCGGTGGTATTCTGGCGTGCGCTCTCGCGGCGCTCGACGGCGCCTCGTTCGGGCGTCCCACGCAACTCACGGAGCACGATCCGCAAATGGGGATCGATCTTCACACCGGCTCGATCCCACACGGACCGATTCTCGTCTCGGCGCTCGCCGCCGGCGGAGCGGCGGCCTGGGTCGTCATGGATCGGCCGTGACGGAGCGCTTCGCGATCGCGGTCCCGGCGTACGACGCCGCGGCCACGGTCGCCGGGGTCGTCCGCCGCGCGCATGCGATCTGTCCCGACGTGCTCGTGGTCGACGACGGCTCGGCCGACGGGACCGGCGACGCCGCGCGGGCCGCGGGGGCGCGGGTCCTCGTGCACGACCGCAACCTCGGGAAGGGGCGCGCGCTGCGCACGGCGTTCGGTCGACTGTTCGGCGACGGGTTTGACGCGGTTATCACGATGGACGCCGACGCGCAGCATCCGCCCGAGGAGGCGACCAAGCTGGTCGCCGCGTGGCATGCGGGTGCCGACCTCGTGCTCGGCACCCGGCATCATCTCTTCGAGCTGATGGGCGTCGTCCGGCGGGCGAGCAACGCGTCCTCGTCCTGGATCATCTCCAAGGTAGCGGGCGCCGAGCTTCCCGACTGCCAGACCGGCTACCGGCTCTACACGCGGCGGCTCGTCGAGACCTTGGGCTTTCCGGAGCCGCGATTCGAAGCCGAATCGGCCGTGCTCGTCCGGGCGGTCCGCAACGGGTTTCTCGTCGTCGGCGTTCCGGTGCGGCTCGACGAGCCCGACGGGCGCGCGACCTCCCACTACCGGCCGATCGTCGACTCGCTCCGCATCGCCGGGGCCGTGACGCGCGCCCGCGTCGAGGCCAGATCGTGAGCGAGCGCGTCGTGCTCGTCACCGGAGGCAGCCGGGGGATCGGGCGCGCCGTCGTGCGCGCTCTCGTGGCGGAGCGAATCCGCGTCGCGTTCACGTATCGCGAGGCGGAAGGAGCCGCCCGGGAGATCGCGGACGAATCGGCCGGGCAGGCCCGCGGGCTGCGGTTCGACCTGCGCGACCGGTCGCGCCCCGCCGAGCTCGTCCGCGAGATCGAAGAAGCACTCGGTCCCATCGACGGGCTCGTGAACAATGCCGCGATCCGGCGGGACGGCCTGCTCGCGTCGACCTCCGACGACGACTGGGACGACGTCGTGGACGCGAATCTCGGTGGGGCGTTTCGCTGTTGCCGCGCGGTCCTGCCGGGAATGATCTCCCGGCGGTCGGGATCGATCGTCAACGTGGCCTCGCTCACGGCCATCCGGAGCGTCGCCGGGCAGGGCGCGTACGCCGCCTCGAAGGCCGGGTTGATCGGCATGACCAAGTCGCTCTCGCGCGAGGTCGGCCGGCGGAGCGTCCGCGTGAACGCGGTCGTCCCGGGTCTCGTGATGACCGAGATGGTGGCCGACCTGCCGCAAGAGCGTCTGCAAGCGCTGCGGGCGATCGAGGCGCTGCCGTCGGGAACGCGCCCCGAGGACGCCGCGGCACTGATCGTGTTCCTCCTCTCGGACCGCGCGCGGGCGATCACCGGCCAGGCGATCGCCGTCGACGCGGGATCGACGGCCTGACGATGTCGAAGGCCGGCCCCGGGCGCGATTCGCGCGGGGCGCTCCTGCCGGCGGAGCTGACCTCCCTCTTCGACGACCGGTTCCACCGCTCGTGCGAGCTCGTCGAGGAGTACGTGCACCGGCTGACGCGGCGCGTCTTCGACCGGCTCGAGCTTGCGCGTGCCTCGGTGGAGCCGGGCTCGTGGCGGGAGATCGCATCGCGCGCCGGGCTGTCCCCCGAGCGCGCGCGCGTCCCGCTCACGTGGATGTTCCGCACGCTCGCCGCTCGCGGCGTCCTCGCGGCGCGCCGGGACGCGGACGGGACCGAGCGGTTCGTGCTCGCCTCCGGTGCTCCCGCGCTCGATCCCGACGAGATGGTCGAGGCGCAACGACGCCACGACGCCTCGGCGCTGCCGGCCTACGCGCTCGCCGCGCTCGCCGCGGAGGAGTACCCGCGATTCCTTCGCGGCGAGGCGGAAGGGGAGGAGATCCTCTTCGGGCCGGGGCGCCTGCCGGTGTGGGAGGCGTACTTCTCCAACGAGAACCCGCTCTACGCGGTGAGCAACGTGCTCGGCGCGATCGCGGCCGAGGGCGCTTTCCCCGCGAGCGGTGGGGAGATCCTCGAGGTGGGCGCGGGCCTGGGAAGCGCGGCGGCCGCCTTGATGTCGCGCCTCGCGGGAGCGGGTCTTTCCGCCCGGGTGACGAGCCACCGGTTCACCGACTCCGCGATCCCGTTCCTGAGGCGGGCGCAGCGGTCGCTCGGCTCGCACGGGCTCGCGTACCCGCTCACCTTCGGCCGCCTCGACATGAACCGGCCGTTCTCCGAGGCGGGCGTGGCCCCCGGGAGCGCCGCGCTGGTCTACGCCGTGAACGTTCTGCACGTCGCCGCCGACCTCGGTTTCACGTTGCGGGAGATCCGGATCGCGCTGCGGGGAGACGGCGCCCTCGTCTTCGCCGAATGCGTGCGTCCTCGCCCGGAGCAGCCGGTCTACGTCGAGCTCGTGTTCAACCTCCTGACCTCGTTCCGCTCGCCCAAGCTCGAGCCTACGTGGCGGCCGACGGGGGGCTTCCTGACACCGGAGCAGTGGGCCGACGCGCTCCGCGCGAACGGTTTCGCCCCGACCCGGATGCTTCCGGAGGTCGCCGCCCTCCGCGACGCGCTCCCGTCGCTCGTGGTCACCGCGATCACCGCGAGGCCCGCGTGATCGATCCGATCCGGGTTCCCCGGGACGGTCCGCTCTTCGAGGGCCACTTCCCCGGGATGCCGATCCTGCCCGGGGTGGCGCTGATCGACATGCTCTCGGGCGCCGTCGGGTGCCGCCCCTTGGGCGCGATCGCGCACGCGCGCCTGAGGCGGCCGGTCGCACCCGGCGATCACCTCGAGGTCACCGCGCGCATCGAAGAGAACGGCCGCGTCCGCGCGGGCGTGCGCCGCGGCGGCGAGGAGATCGCCTCGGGCGTGCTGGCCGCGGCGTCCGCCCTCGACGACGATCCGGCGACCCTCACCGCCGAGGCCTCGCGCCGGGCGGCCGGCCTCCCGCCGCTGGACGCGCTCCTGCCGCACCGGGGGCCGATGCGCTTCGTCACGCGCGTCGCCGGGGAAGCCGGCGATGGGATCACGTGCGAGGCGGAGATCCCCCCGGACTGCGGGATGATCGCCGGCGGCTATGCACCGGCGCTCGCCGCGCTCGAAGCCGCCGCCCAGGCCTCCGCGGTGTGGGAGGCGCTGCGCCGCACGCGCGGCGCCGGCCCCGCCGGACCGAGAGTCGCGTACCTCGTCGGACTCGAGGACGTGCGCTTCCACGTCCACAGGATCGCGCCGTCGGAGAGATTCCTCGCGTCGGCCCGGCTCATTGCCGCGGCGCCGCCGCTCGCGCATTACGCGATCGAGGCGTCGATGGACGCGATGCCGATCGTGCGCGGCACGATCGCCACCTTCCTCGCGGGCTGACGGGACGCTAGGCCGGCCAGAGCTCGCGGAAGACGAACCACTGATGCGGCGCGCGCCGGATGACGCTCTCGATCTGCGCGGCGGTCTCCCGGACGGCCCCCGCGATGTCCGCGTCCCGGTCGCCGGTGATCGCCACTTCGACGGGGGGGCGGAAGACCACCCGGTAGCGGCGGCGTCCCTCGCGGACGGCGAACACCGGCAGCAACGGGACGCCCGCGGCGCGAGCGAGCGCCGCGGGCCCGGCGGGAAGGGAGAGCGGACGGCCGAACACGCTTGCCTCGACCGTCCGGCTGCGGGCGCGCGGCCGGTCGCCCTGCATGGCCACTATCTCGCCGTGCCTCAGCGCTTCGAGCAGCTCGAGCCCCTGAAGCGGATCGTCCGACTGGAAGTGCATCCGGTAGCGCGACCCCTCGACGGTCGCGACGCTCCTCCGGATGAACTCCTGCGCACGGGCATCGATCTCCGGCTCGCGCACGAGATGCACCGGGCGCGATTGCTCGGTCGCCGGCAGCATCGAGCCGGCCTCGTAGAGTCCGAGGTGGGCGGAGATCATCACGAAGCCGCGGCCGGAGCCGGCGACGGCGGTCCAGTGCGGCAGCGCCTCGATCACGACGTCGAAGGGGCGATCCGTCGCCAGGCGCTCGTAGCGCTCGGTCAGGCACCAGGCAAACGCGTGAAACGTGCGGAACAGCCTGCGCTGGCGCTCGAGGCCGCCGCAGGGTCCGAGCACCGCGTCGAGATTCGAGGCCACCGCGCGGCGGATCCGGAAGATCGTGCAGAAGAACAGCGTCGTGAACGCCAGGATCACCGGTGCGAGGAGAGGCTCCGGGAGCGCGCGCGCCGCCCAGGCGTGGAGCCGGTACCAGAACAGGCCGGTGACGTGGAAGTCTCCGAGGACGCGCCGGGCCCAGCCCGTCTGGGGCGCATGCGGCGGTATCTCGGTGACGGAGGTCACGGGCGGGCCGCGCGCCCGGCGACGAGGCCGCGGAATGCATCGCCGCGCTCCTCGAAGTTGCGGAACGCTCCGTAGCTCGGCGAGGCGGGCGAGAAGAGAACGATCCGGCCCGGCGGGGTGAGACGCCGGGCCTCGGAAACGGCCTCGGCGAGATCCGCGCACACCCGGACACGCGTTGCCGCGCCGGGATCGAACGCCTCGATCGCGGCGAGCATTCGCGGGGCGCCCGGCGGGACCAGGAGGACGTGGGGGATGCCGCGCGAGACCAGCGCGCGCGCGAGCGGAGCGAAATCGAACCCCCGGTCGGCGCCTCCGCCGACGTACGTGGCGACCTCGTCGCCGAACGCTTCGAGCGCTGCCGCGGCCGCCTCGGGCGCCGTCGAGATCGAATCGTTGATCCAGCGGATGCCGGCGTGGACGCCGAGGTCCTCGAGCCGGTGCGGCAGCCCCGCGAAGCGGCGCAGGAGGCGTGCGAGATGGGGTGCGCTCACGCCGTACGGCTCGGCCGCGGCCAGAGCCGCGCAGGCGTTGTGCCGGTTGTGGAGCCCGCGGAGGAGCATGCCCTCATCCGTGAAGAGGATGCGCCCTCCCTTCCGGAACGCGCCGCCCTCGAAGACGATTCCGTCCCCGGCTCCGTAGGCGACGTGGCGGGCGGGGCCGAACGGCGCGCGGCGGGCCAGCTCGGGATCGGCGGCGTTCCACAGGGTCGCATCGCCCGTGCCCTGGGCGCGCGCGATGTTGAGCTTCGAGGCGTAGTACGCCTCCGCGGATCCGTGCCAGTCGAGGTGCTCGGGGAAGAGCCTCGTGATCACCGCCGTCGCCGGGCCGAGAGTCAAGTCGTGCGTCTGGTAGCTCGACATCTCGAAGACCACGACCGCCCGATCCGCCAGCACCCCGTCCAGCGCGTCGAGGGCCGCCGCTCCGATGTTCCCCACGAGCCGGCTCGCGACCCCCGCCTCGCCGAGCGCCAGGTGGATGAGCGTCGCCGTCGTCGATTTTCCCTTGCTGCCGGTCACGCCGATGACCGGCACGCCGCTTCCCCGCGCCGTCTCCAGGAACAGGTTCGTCGCCGTCGTCACCGGAACGCTCCGGCGCTCCGCCTCCAGAAGGAGGGGATGGCCGGGCTTGATCCCTGGCGATCGGATCAGAAGCGTCCGTGTCGCGAGCGCGTCCGCGGCCCGGTCCGGCCGCCAAGGGACGGAGGGGTCGAGGTCCGCCGGCCGCTCCGGAGCGGCCACCGCGACGTCGGACACGCCGTGCCGCCGGAGCCACGCCAGCGCCGAGCGCCCCTCGACGCCGTAGCCGAAGACGAGCGCGCGGGCGTCACGAGCGAGCGGCATAGCGTTCGAGGATCTCCGACCAGCGGGGTGCCAACGCGTGGTCGGAGGAGGTCGAAAGCGCCTTGCGCGCGATCTCCTCGAGGTCTCCGGCCGTCTGGGCGATGCGATCGTTGAAGAGCGTCATCGAGCCGTGCGGCAGGACCCGGCCCCGCGACCGCGCGAGGTGTATGGCGGCGATCGACTCGTCCGGCGTGCCGACGCACTCGAACGGCTTCATTCCCCGGAGCCCGAGCAGCTCGGCGATCGTGTCCGTGTTCGCCGGGTCGGCGAGCGCATCGCCGCCGAAGAGCGCGTGATAGCGGCCGTCGTCGAGCCAGGGGCGCGCCATCAGGGACACGAAGACGCACTTCGGGCAGGTGAGGCACCACCGCGCCGGAGCCGGACCGGATTGCGAGAAATTCCGATTGCAGGAGGTCACCGCCGGGAAGTACCCGGGATGCCGGGCGAACGCCCGGACGATCCGCAGCTCGGTCCACGGCCGGAGCAGGCTGAGATACTCCGGCCCGCCCGCAAGGTTTCGCGCGCGCCAGGCGGCGACCCCCCGCTCGAACTCGAGCGACTTGCTCCACTGATGGTTGACGTCGAGGCCGCGCCAGGACGTGCTGCCGAACGACGCACTCGCCTCGTTCGACGCGATCACGGCGCTCCGCCGGGTCAGCAGGGCGAGGACCAGCCCGGCGAACGCCAGGTACGCGCTGATCGGGACGTGGCCGTTGAGCTCGCCCGCGGCGTTCAGCTCGCTCAGGCGCGGATCGAGCCGCCGCTCGACCACGTGATGGGGCCGCCCGGCGATCCCCGCGGACCGTCCGATCCATTCCCAGCCGGCACGGCCGACCGTGAGCAGCTCGTGGGGCTCGGCGCTCGCCGCGAGCGCCTCGTGCGAAACGACCGAGTCCTTCCCGCCGCCCCAGAGCAGGAGCGCGGGGCCGTCGCACGGCGGCGCGGGGGCGGGCTGGGGAGTCGACCCGGTGCGCTCGAACTGGACGGCGCCCGCCGGGTCGATCCCGTTCCGGTAGAAGAACTCCGCCATGCCCTTGGTGTAGGCCTCGGTCCAGAAGGCGGCGTCCGCGGCCGAGAGCGTCCCTTCATCGACGGCCAGGTGCTTCGGGACGCACGTCTTCCAGTAGGACGTCCCCCCCGCGAGATGGAGGGCGGCAAGGGCGCGCACGACCGCCGGATCGTCTCCCGCCGCGAGCGGGCCGAGCGAATCCGGAATGTCGAGCGTTTCCTCGAAAGCGATCGTCTCCGACGGCCCCGCGAGGGCGTATCCGAGCCGGATCTTTCGCCCGTCGACGGTCCTGTGCGTGAACCGGAAGCGGTCGATCCTCTGGCGCAGCGAGCCTGCCGGCATGTCGGATGCCATCGATGCCAAGCACGGTACCAGACGCGCCACGCCCCCCGAATCCGCTAAGACTCCGCAGCGGGTAAGGGTGAATCCACTCCGGGTTCGGGGTTTCCCCTATAGCCGCCGCGGGCGCGTCGGGGCAACGTGATAGCCCCCTCGCGGCGAGACCCTCGTCGCGATCGCGACGGAGAGCCCGGTGAGCGCATCGCGACGGGTGCTGCGGGTCCTGCTGGTCGACGACAGCGAGACGTTCCTCGCCGGTGCGTCCGTTTGGGTGTCGTCGCAGCCGGGGCTGGTCCTGGCGGGAACCGCGCATTCGGGCGCGGAGGCGCTGATCGTCGCGGACGATGTGCGGCCCGATCTCGTGCTGATGGATGCGGCGATGCACGGGATCGACGGATTCGAGGCGACACGCCGGCTGAAGGCGCGCGAGAGCGCGCCGCAGGTCGTCCTCCTGACCTCCTACGACACCCTCGCCTCGCGCCGGGACGCGTGGGCGTGCGGCGCGGACGGGTTCGTCGCCAAGGCGGACGTCTCCGCCCGGCTGCTCGAGGTCATTCGAAAGCTGTTCGAAATCGACGGCCTCGGCGACGACGGCGCGCCCTCGCGGTCACCGCGTGTGATCCGGGACTGAGCCGCCCGGCTCAGTCGACCTTGAGGATCGCCAGGAAGGCGTCCTGCGGGATGTCCACGCGCCCGACGCGTTTCATCCGCTTCTTTCCTTCCTTCTGCTTCTCGAGGAGCTTGCGCTTGCGCGTGATGTCGCCGCCGTAGCACTTCGCGAGGACGTTCTTGCCCATCGGCCGGACCGTCTCGCGGCAGAGGATCTTGCCGCCGATCGCCGCCTGGATCACGACCTCGAAGAGCTGCCGCGGGATCAGCTCCTTCATCTTCGCGGCGAGCGCGCGCCCCTTCTGCTCGGCCTTGTCCCTGTGGCAGATCACCGAGAGCGCGTCGACCGGGTCGCCGTTGACGACAAGATCCATCTTCACGAGCTTGTCGGGACGGTATCCCGCGAGGTGGTAGTCGAGCGAGGCGTACCCGCGCGAGCCGGACTTGAGCTTGTCGAAGAAGTCGAGCACGACCTCGTTGAGCGGCATGTCGTACTCGAGGAGCACGCGCGTTTTCGAGAGGTAGCTGATCTTGTTCTGGACGCCCCGCCGCTCGTCGCAGAGCTTCATGATGTTCCCGAGGTACTCGGGCGGGGTGATGATCATCGACGTGATGATCGGCTCCTCGATCGTCTCGATGTTCGCCTGGGGCGGTAGCTTCGACGGGTTGTGGACCTCGAACGTCTCGCCCTTGGTCGTCGTGACCCGGTAGGAGACCCCCGGGGCCGTCGTGATCAGGTCGAGGTTGAATTCCCTCTCGAGGCGCTCCTGGACGATCTCCATGTGAAGGAGGCCGAGGAACCCGCAGCGGAACCCGAATCCGAGCGCCCCCGACGACTCCGGCTCGTAGCTGAACGAGGAGTCATTCAGGCGCAGCTTCTCCATCGCGTCCCGCAGGTCCTCGTACTGCGCGGCGTCCGTCGGGTAGAGCCCCGCGAAGACCATCGGCTTGGCCTCCCGGAAACCGGGGAACGGATGCGGCGTCGGGTTCTTGTCGTCGGTGACGGTGTCGCCGACCTGGCAATCGCTGATCTTCTTGATGTTCGCGATGATGAACCCGGTCTCGCCGACCGACAGCGTGTCTCGCGACGCCGCCTTGGGGGAGAAGACACCGAGGTCCTCGATGTCGTACGCGCCGCCCGTGATCATGAGGCGAATGCGCTGCCCCTTGGCGAACGTGCCGTCCACCACGCGCACGAGCATGACGACGCCGCGGTAGGAGTCGTACCAGGAGTCGAAGATCAGGGCCTTGGGCGGGGCCTCGTACGAGCCCTGCGGCGGCGGCACCAGCGCGACGATCGCCTCGAGGATCTCGTCGATGCCGACGCCCTCCTTGGCCGAGGCTTGGATCGTGTGCGCGGTGTCGATCCCGATGATGTTCTCGATCTGCTCCTTGATCCGCTCGGGCTCGGCGCCGGGGAGGTCGATCTTGTTGAGGACCGGGATCACCTCGAGCTTCGCGTCGACCGCGAGATAGGT
>DATKHQ010000308.1:0-7379 GCA_035510175.1 Candidatus Sulfotelmatobacter sp.
TGATCCAGAAGGCCTCGCTCGACAACTTCCTGATGTGCTCGCTTCTCGCCGTGCTCGGGGCGTATGCGAGGCGTCGGTCGACGCGGTTGCTCGTGCCGGCCGGGGCGATCCTCGGTCTGTTCGCGTTGACCCGCGAGAACGCGCTCGTGTTCCTGGCGATCCTCGTCTGCTGGCTCCCCTTCTTCCTGAACGATCGGCCCGTGCGCGAGATCGCAGCGTCGGTCCTGCTGCTGATCGCAGGTGTGGCGATCGTGCTCCTTCCCGTCGGCATCCGGAACCGGGTCGTCGGCGGCGAGTTCCTCGTCACTACCTCGCAAGCCGGCCCAAATTTCTACATCGGGAACGGGGAGCAAGCGACGGGACGGTACGTACCGATCGTTCCCGGTCGCGAGATGCCCGAGTTCGAGAGGACGGATGCCACGGCGGTCGCGGAGCGCGCGGCCGGGCATTCGCTCACGCCCGGGCAAGTGTCGTCGTTCTGGTGGTCACGGTCCTTCGCGGCGATCCGCGCGCACCCCGGCCAGTGGGCGACGCTCCTTGGCAAGAAAGCGCTCCTGACCTGGAACCGCGCCGAGCTGCCGGACACGGAGGCGCTCGAGGTCTACCGGGACTACTCCTTCGTGCTCCGGGTCCTGGGAACCATGCTCGGGTTCGGGATCCTGTGCGCGCTCGGCGCTGCCGGCATGGTGGTCGCCTGGTCGCGCACGCCGCGGCCGACGCTCCTTTACCCGATGCTCTTCGGGTTCTCCGCCGCGGTCGCGCTGTTCTACGTCTTCGCTCGCTACCGTTTCCCCATGGTCCCGATCCTCGCCCTGTTCGGCGCGTGCGCGCTCGTCGCCTCTTGGGACGGCTGGCGCGCCGGACTCCGGAAGCCCGCGGCCGCACCCGTTTCCGCGGCGCTCCTCGCCGGTGCCGTCGCGTTGCTTCCGATCGTTCCCGGACGCGGCTCGCGCGGCCTCGCCTACGAGAACCTCGGCATCGGGTTCTCCGACGCCGGGGACGCGAAGCGGTCCGCCGAGTTCTTCCGGACGGCGATCGACCTCGAGCCCCGCGAGCCCGGGCCGCACTACAACCTCGCGGTCGCGCTCATGCGCCTCGGCGAGACGGAGCAGGCGGCGACGGAGCTCGAGACAACCCTTCGCCTCGATCCGGCCAACGCCCCGGCCCACGACAACCTCGGCACGCTGCTGGCCGAGCACGGCGACCTCGCGGACGCCGAGAAGCACTTCCGCGAGGCGTACCGGAGCGACCCGTCCTCTCCGCTGACGATGGTGAACCTCGGGAACGCGGCGCTTTCGCAGGGCCGCGCCGAGGAGGCGGTGGACTGGTACCGGCGCGCTCTCGCCGCGCAGCCGGACTACCTCGATGCGCGGTTGAATCTCCTGCAGGCGCTCGAGCGCCTCGGCCGAACGGAAGACGCCGCGACGGAGGCGCGGGCGGTGCTGCGAGCGGACCCCGCGAACGCCGAGGCGCGGGAGGCGCTAGGGCGGCTCGGCGCTCAGAACCGGTAGGCCTTGTTCTTCGGATCGAAGTCCGCGTCGGTCAGCTTCGGGTTGAGCGCAAGGTCTCGGTGCTCGTAGTGCTCGAACAGGTAGCCGAAGTGATCGTACAGGTCGGCCTGGATCGGCACGTGCAGCTCCTCGTCGACCCAGAGCACCATGGCGCTGGCGTAGAAGTCCGGGACGAAGACCGCGTCCCCGGGCTGCGCATGATCCGCTTGCGTCCACCCCCGCCGCTTGTTGGCGTTCAGAATCACGAACATCGGCTGCCCGGTCGCGCGGGCGAGATCCCAGAGCGTCTGACCCTTCCCGAGGGTCGGCGTGGTGCCGGTCGCCGGACACGTCGCCTCGATGACGACCGCCTTCCGCCCGAACAGGGTCTCGTGTCCCTTGATGCGCAGCGATCCCACTTTCTTGGCGTCGGCGCGCTCCACGTTGTCCGCGACCAGCTCGATGAAGCGGACGAGGCTGACCTCGGGGACCGGGTGGTGCGCGTGCGCCATCGCGAGGTTCCCGTACGGATCGAGGTTCAGCGTGAGCCTGGGGAACGAGCCGGTGCGCACCTTGATCCGGTTCTTGTTCGTTCCCGGCACGTAGAGGACCTCCTGCCCCTCGCGCGGACCCGCGATCTCCTTGAGGTAGATCTTCTGGGGACGGCTCCACTTGACCGCCATCCGCTCCTCGGGCTCCAGCTCCTTGCCGCGTAGCTCGCGCTTGACGAGGGTCATCGTGTAGCCGTCGATCTTCGGTGCCGCGGCCGCCATCTCCCGGATCACGGCGAGCGCTTCCGGCTCGCGCGAGTTCACGGGCGCCGGCGCGCTCGTCGGCGCTGGGGAAGCGGATGCCGTGGCCGCGGCCGCGGCAAGGGCGAGTACGGGGAGCGTGAGCGTCACTTCGCCTCCAGCGTCTGGACGAGGTAGGGGAACACGTTGTCGGCGACGATCTGCTCCCCCTTGACGTTGGGGTGGATGCCGTCGTCCTGGTTGAGATCCGCCCGCCCCGCGACCCCTTCGAGGAGGAAGGGCACGAGCCGTGCACGGGTCTCCTTGGCGACCGCCGGGTAGATCGCGGCGAAGGCCTTCTCGTAGTCGGGGCCGTAGTTCGGAGGGACCCTCATCCCGAGGATGAGGACGCGCGCGCCGACCGCCTGCGCGCGGACGACGATCGTCCTGAGGTTCTCCGCGATCGCCGCGACCGGCTGGCCGCGGAAGGCGTCGTTGTCGCCGAACCCGACGACGAGCACGACCGGCTTCTGGCCGAGCAGCCACGAGAGCCGCTCGAGCCCTCCGGTCGTCGTGTCGCCCGAGACGCCGGCGTTCACCACGCGGATCGGCGTCCCGCGCTTCGCCAGGCGGGCGGCGAGGAGCGAGGGGAACGACTGGGTCGCGTCGAGCCCGTACCCCGCGGTCAGGCTGTCACCCAGGAACACGACGAGCGGCCGGGTCGCATCCACCTCGCCGGAGGCCCCGGACGCCTGCGCCGCCGCCGTGCCGCGGTCGGCGCCGTTGGCGCAAGCCGCCGCGGTGAGATACACCACCATCATGAGCCAGCCTCGTATCGAGCTTCGGAAGCTGACCCGCCGCCTTCCCTCCGGAGAGCGCGTGCTGACGATCGTCAGCGAGGTCGACCTCGCGATCGCGCCGGGAGAGTTCGTCGCGGTCCTCGGACCGTCGGGGAGCGGGAAATCGACGCTGCTCGCCCTGATGGCCGGCCTCGACCGGCCGTCGTCCGGGGAAGTGCTGATCGATGGGCGCGCCATCCAGTCCCTCTCGGAAGACGATCTTGCGCGCCTGCGGCGCCGGACGATCGGCTTCGTCTTCCAGTCGTTCCAGCTCCTGGCCAACCTCACCGCGCGCGAGAACGTGTTGCTCCCGCTCGAGCTCGCGGGCGACCCGAACGCCGCTCGGCGCACCTCGGAGCTGCTCACCGCCGTCGGCCTCGCGGAGCGCGGCCACCACTACCCCTCGCAGCTTTCCGGCGGGGAGCAGCAGCGCGTCGCGCTGGCTCGCGCATTCGGACCGCGACCGCCGATCCTACTGGCCGACGAGCCCACGGGCAACCTCGACCGGACGACGGGGCGCTCGATCCTCGAGACGATGCTCGACCTGCGCCGGGAGAACGGCACGTCGATCGTGCTGGTGACCCACGACGTCGAGGTGGCGGCGCTGGCTGACCGCAGGATCCACCTGCAAGACGGCCGGATCGAGCGCGAGGAGCGCGGAGTGCCGGTCGCGGCGGCCCCGTGACGGCGGCTCTGGCGGCTCGCCTGATGCTGCGCGAATCGCGCGGCGCGGGTGGGAAGCTCGCCTTCTTCGTCGTCTGCCTCGCGGTCGGAGTCGCCGCGGTCGTTTCGGTCGCGGGGCTCGCGTCCGGTATTGACCGCGGACTGCGGCGGGAGGCCCGGCGCCTCCTTGCCGCCGATCTCGTGGTCAAGAGCGAGAAGGCGCTTCCCGAGGCCGTGGACAAGGCCCTCGACGCCTTGCGGACGAGCCATCCCGGCACGCGCACCGCCATCGTCAAGGAGATGGGGACGATCGTGGCCGCACCGCTGCGCGGGCCCCTGCCGGGCGCCTCCGCCCTCGTCCAGCTCAAGGCCGTCGGTCCGGGGTGGCCGTTCTACGGCGTAGTCGACACGGAGCCGCGGCAGCCGATCGAGGACCTGCTCAAGGACGGCGGCGTGCTCGTCGCCCCGGAGCTCGCGACGAAGCTCCACCTCGAGCCGGGCGGAACGCTCAAGATCGGCGGGCACGAGTTCACCGTACGGGGGCGGATCGTCTCCGAGCCCGATGCGATCGGCCGCGGGCTCGACATCGGGCCTCGGGTGCTGACATCGCTCTCGGTCCTCGACGCCTCGGCGCTCGAGGCGTTCGGGAGCCGCCTCGACCGGCGCGTGCTCCTGAAGCTGCCCGACGGGACGAGCGAGGCGGAGCTGGAGAAGACGCGCAAGACGCTCTCCGCAGCAATCCCCAGGGAATCGGGGGTGCGCGTGGAAACGTACACGGACGCGCAGCCCCGCCTTCGCGAGGGATTCGACCGCGCATCGCGCTTCATCGGGCTCGTCGCGCTCGTCTCGCTGATCCTGGGAGGCATCGGTGTCGCGCAGACGGCGCGGGCCTGGCTCGCCTCCCGCCTCGACGCGATCGCGGTGCTGAAGTGCCTCGGGGTCCGTCCGCGCGAGGTCGTGGCCCTCTATGCCGGCGAGACCACGCTCCTGGGGCTTGCCGGGAGCCTTCTCGGGGCGCTCCTCGGAACGGGGGTTCTTGCCGTCGTTCCGCGATTGCTCGCGGGCGTGCTCCCCGCGGTTCCCGTCGACGCCTGGCAGCCCCCCGCCATCCTGCGCGGGATCCTGCTGGGGACCGGGATCGCGCTCCTGTTCTCCATCGAGCCTCTCTCCTCGCTGCGCCTCGTGCCGCCGCTCCGCGTGCTTCGCCGCGACGCCGAGCCGCTCCGGCCGGGCCGGCTCGCCCGGGCGCTCGTCCTGCTCGCGCTCGTCACCGGCGTCTTCGCGGCCGCGTGGATCCAGTCGGCATCGGCCAAGACCGGCGCCGAGTTCACGGCGGGGATGATCGCCGCGACGGGCGTGCTCGCGGGGGCCGCATGGGTGATGACGCGGATCGTCTCGCGAGCCTCGCGCGATCGCGTGCGCGTCGCCGTGCGCCACGGGCTCGCCGCGGCGGCGCGTCCGGGAGCCGGCACGCTCGCGGCGGTCACCGCGCTCGGCCTCGGCGTGCTCGTGGTGATCGGCATCCTTCTGGTGCAAAACGGGCTGACGGAGAGGCTTCGCGCCGATCTTCCCAAGACGGCGCCCACGGCCTTCTTCGTGGACATGCAGGCGGCGCAGTGGCCGAAGGTCAAGGACCTCCTGGAAAGCTCGGGAGCGACCGAGATCCGCGTCGTCCCGATCGTGACGGCGCGGCTGGTGTCGGTCGACGGATCCACGGGGCCCAAGTGGATTCCGGGGAGACGCGCGGAACGCGGAGAGCGCGGAGACCGGGGAGATCGGGGGAGCTGGGCGTTCACGCGCGAGCAGAACTTGACGTACCTCGACACGCTTCCCCCCGACAACACGATCGTCGAGGGGAAGCTCTGGAGCGATCCGAAGGTCCAGGAGATCTCCGTCGAGAAAGGGTTCGCGAAGGAGGTGGGCGCGAAGCTCGGCTCGAAGATGGTCTTCGACGTTCAAGGGGTCCAATTCACGCTCACCGTCACGAGCCTGCGCGACGTCGACTGGAAGAGCTTCGGCGTCAACTTCTTCCTGGTGGTCGAGCCGGGAGTTCTCGACAACGCGCCGCAGATGCGGGTCGCCGCCGCGCGCCTTCCCCGGGGGCACGAGCAGGAAATCCAGGACCGGCTCGCCGCGGCGGTGCCGAACGTGACCATGCTCCAGGTGCGCGAGATCGTCGAGCGGGTCGCGGCGCTGCTCGACCGCATCGGGCTCGCGATCCGGATCCTGGGCGGGTTCGCGGTCACGGCGGGGATCGCGATCCTCGGCGGGGCCGTGAGCGCCGGCGCGGCGCGGCGCGGCCGCGAGGTGGCGCTCCTGAAGACGCTGGGGGCCACGAGGGCTGGTGTGGTGGGCATCTTCGCGATCGAGTTCGGGCTGATCGGGGCCGTCGCCGGCACCGTGGGGACGGTTGGGGGTACGGTTCTCGCCTGGGCCGTCCTCACGCGGGGCATGGAGCTCGAGTGGTCGTTCCGTCCGGCCCTGACGGCCATCGGTCCCGTGGCGACGATCGTTCTCGCCATCGTCGCGGGGATCTTCGCCTCCGCCGGCGCGCTCCGCAGCCGCCCCATCGAGTCGCTGCGGTGAATTGGGGACATTCTGATTTTTCTTTCAATTGCTAAAGGCGCGCGCGCCCTCGGCGATTGGAAGGAATGAGCAGAATGTTCCCATAATGAAACGGCAGGGCACGTTCGAGCGTATGAAATGGTGTGGGAGCGCGACGATGACGGGTGGGGTTTCCCCGTCGTCCGGAGACAAGTCTCGATGAAACGGAAAATTCTCTTGGGCGCAGCCGCCCTCCTCGTCGTGGCCGCGATCGTGGGTGGTGTCGCCGTAGCGAAACACGGCCCCAAGCCGCAGCCGGTGACGCTCGGCAAGGTCGCGCGACAGGACCTCCAGGCCAAGGTCAGCGCCAACGGGAAGATCCAGGCGACGAAGAAGGTAGACATCTCGGCGACCGTTCCTGGCCAGGTGGTTCAGCTCGCCGTGCGCGAGGGGGACGAGGTCAAGAAGGGCCAGTTCCTGCTCCAGCTCGACTCCGTCAACTTCCGCGCGGGGGCGAAGAGCTCCGAGTTCTCGATGCAGGCGCTGCTCAAGGACCTCGACTCGGCCCAGTTCAACGCCGACCAGGCGAAGGCGGATCTCGAGCGGGCCGAGAAGAACCACGCGGCGGGGATCCTCGCGGATGCCGATCTCCAGCGAGCGCGAACCGGATCGTCGACCGCCGACGCCGCCCTGCTGGCCCTCGAGCAGCGCGTCGAGCAATCTCGCGCGACGCTCGATGGGGCCCGCGACACCCTCAGCAAGACGACGATCCGCGCTCCGATGGACGGCGTCGTCACCGCGAAGCGGATCGAAGAAGGGGAGGTCGCGGTCATCGGCGTCCAGAACCAGCCCGGCACCGTCCTACTCACGATCTCCGACATGTCGCGCGTCGAGGCGGAGATGGAGATCGACGAGACCTCGATCCCCTCGGTCAAGCTCGGCCAGGACGCGCGCGTTCACATCGACGCCTACCCGAACCAGACCTTCGACGGCGTGGTGACCGAGGTGGGCAACTCGCCGATCGTCACCACGACGGGACAGGCCAACGAGGCGATCAAGTTCAAGGTCAAGGTCCAGCTCAAGAACCCGCCGCCCGGGATCAAGCCCGGGCT
>DATKHQ010000309.1:0-3924 GCA_035510175.1 Candidatus Sulfotelmatobacter sp.
CGCGGCCCGCTTCGCGAAGGCCGCGTCGCCCGGGTTCGACCCGGATCGTGATCTCGGCAGGCTCGGCTGTGCGAACCAGACGACGATGCTCTCGAGCGAGTCGCTCGCGGTCGCCGAGACCGTGCGCGCTGCGATGGTGCGCCGGTTCGGGGCGGACGAGGCCGCCGCACGCTTCCGCGCGTTCGACACGATCTGCTCGGCGACGCAGGAGCGTCAGGACGCGCTCCACGCCCTGCTCGACGCGCACCGGCTCGACCTCCTGCTCGTGATCGGAGGGTACAACTCGTCCAACACGACGCACCTGCTCGAGATCGGTCTCGATAAGGGCGTTCCGACGTTCCACGTCCAGGACGCCGCGGGCCTTCTCGACCTCGAGCGGGTGCGACACCAGCCGCTCCACGCCCGGGAACCCGTCGACTCGCGCGGCTGGCTGCGCGCGGGGCCGATGTCGATCGGAGTGACCGCGGGCGCCTCGACCCCCAACGGCGAGATCGAGACGGTGATCCGGCGCGTGGCGGCGCTGCGGGGCGTTCCGATCGCGTGAACCGGCCGCGGCGCGTGCTATCGTCCACGATCCGGTGATCTCATGAAACCCCGAACGCTCCACACCGCGAAGAGGCCGCCGAGGCGACAGGCCGGCGGATCGCCCGCGACCTGGAAGCGCCCGAGCGGGCGCCCGTCGCCGCGCCTGCCCGTGGTCGACCGCCAGGGGCCGCTCCACGCGGAGATCGTCGTCGTCGGGAGGGAGCTGCTCCGCGGCCTGGTAGACGATGCAGTCGGCCGCCGGATCGCGGGCGAGCTGACGCGCCGCGGCGCCCTCGTCCACCGGGTCACGATCGTCGACGATCTCGAGCGGTCGATCGCCGCCGCGGTGACGGAGGCGCTCGGCCGCGGCGTCCAGCTCGTGGTGACGACCGGAGGCCTCGGTCCCGCCGAGGACGACCGCACGGTCGCCGGAGTTTCGCAGGCGCTCGGCCTGCCGCTGACGATGAGCCCGCCGGCGCGCGACCTCGTCGACTCCGCATATCGTCGATTGAAAGAGGCGGGGGTCGTGTCGAGCGCGGGCATGAGCGCAGCGCGCGAGAAGATGTGCTTCCTTCCCATCGGCGGCGAGGCGCTCCCGAACGCGAAGGGCGTCGCCCCGGGAGTCCTCCTGCGCCTGACCGGCGGGGGCGCCGTCGTTTGCCTCCCCGGACGCCCGGACGAGTCGATGCCGGTGGTCGACGAGGCCCTGGCGCGTCTCAAGGACATCATCCCGATGCGCGCGTCGGCCGTGCGCGACCTCGAGGCGCCCACCTCCGACGAGTCCGCGCTCCGCCCGCTCCTCGACCGGGTCGCCTCCGAGCACCCCGGCGTGTGGGTCAAGTCCCATCCCGCGTCCGGTCGCCGCAAGGACCCGACGCGGATCACCCTGCAATCGTTCGCGGCCACTCAGAGGGAGGCCGACGCGCTCGTCGACGGCGCGCTCCGGCGCCTGCTGGCGCTCGCCGGCAATCGCTGAACGGTCGCCCCATGACGAGGGTCCCATGTCGCGAGTCCTCCGCTCGATCGCCGCGGCGGCGATGATCACGTCTGTCGCCGCCGCAGCCGCCCCGCCCAAGCCGGCGATCCCGCCGTCCGTGGTCGACGACACTGTCAAGGCGATCGTGGCCAAGCACGGAGAGGCGTCCGAGGCCGCGGCGCGGCGCGGGGTCGCCCAGGTGGCCGCCCGCTGGTTCGCCGAGGACGGAGACGCGGCGGCCTTCGCGGCGTTCTGCACCGAGCGGTTCGCGGCGGACGACGCGGCGCGCCAGGCGATCTTCGACCGGCTCGAGACGGTGCTCGAGCAGGTGGACGGCCGGCTCCACGAGATCCGGCGGATGGTGCTGACACCGCAGGACCTCGACACAGGTCCCGTCTCGGATCTCGACCTGGCCCTGGGCGACCTCGATCTCGCCGCGCACGTCGACGACGATCTGTTCAAGACCAAGGTGGCCTTCACAGCGCTCCTCAACTTCCCGGTCCACACGCTCTCGGAGCGGCTCGCGCAGGGTCCGTCCTGGAGCCGCGAGGAGTGGGCGCGCTCGCGGATGATGGACCGGTTCGACGTGCGCCTCCCCGCGGCCGTCGCCCAGGAGGCGGCGAAGCCGTTCACCGCGGCGGAGCAATACATCGCCAACTACGACATCCACACGGGCCGCCTCGTCGGTGACGACGGAGCGTCCCTCGGCTTCCCCGCCGACCAGAAGCTCATCACGCACTGGGGCCTGCGCGACGAGCTGAAGTCCCACTACGGCGAGGGAAAAGCCGGGCTCGCCAAGCAGCGCGCGATCCAGAAGGTCATGGAGCGGATCGTGCGGCAGGAGATCCCGGAAGCGGTGATCGGCAACCCCGATGTGACCTGGAACCCGTTCACGAACGCCGTGCGACCGGCGAAGCCGGGATCCACGAACGCCGTTGCCGCGGATCGCGAGCCGGACACGCGCTACGCGAAGCTGCTGGACACGTTTCGCGGGGTCCGGCTGGTCGATCCCTACTGCCCCACCGCGCCGACGTACATCCAGCGCAAGTTCGAGATGGACCGGCAGGTCCCCGAGAAAGAAGTCGAAGCCCTGCTCGTCTCCGTACTCACCTCGCAGGAGGTCAAGGACCTGGCGGTTCGGATCCGCAAGGATCTCGGGCGGCCGCTCGAGCCGTTCGACATCTGGTACGCGGGGTTCTCCTCGCGCGCCGGGAAGTCCGAGGCGGAGCTCGACGCGATCACGAGGGCGAAGTATCCGACCGTCGCCTCCTTCCAGGCCGGTCTGCCCGCGATCCTCACGGGCTTGGGTTTCACGCCCGAGAAGGCCTCGTGGCTGTCCGACCGGATCGTCGTCGACCCCTCGCGCGGCGCCGGGCACGCGATGGGCGCCGAGCGCCGCGAGGACAAGGCGCACCTGCGCACGCGGATCCCGGACGGCGGCATGCTCTACAAGGGGTACAACATCGCCGTCCACGAGCTCGGCCACAACGTCGAGCAGTCGTTCTCGCTCGGCGAGATCGATTACTGGTTCCTGCACGGCGTCCCGAACAACGCGTTCACCGAGGCGCTGGCGTTCACGTTCCAGGCGCGCGATCTCGAGCTGCTCGGCCTGTCGAGCGCCGGCGACGAGGAGCGGCGGAAGAACGAGGCGCTCGGGGATCTCTGGTCCACTTACGAGATCGGCGGCGTGTCGCTCGTCGACATGGGCGTCTGGCGGTGGATGTACGCGCACCCCGACGCGACGCCCGCGCAGCTCCGCGAGGCGACGCTCTCGATCGCGCGCGACGTCTGGAACAAGTACTACGCTCCGATCTTCGGCGTGAAGGACGTCGAGATCCTGGCGATCTACTCGCACATGATTTCGTACGGGCTCTACCTCCCCGACTACGCGCTCGGCCACATCATCGCGTTCCAGACGGCGCAGGTGCTGCGCACGGGGAGCTTCGGCGCGGAGTTCGAGCGCGTCGCGAAGCAGGGGCGTCTGACGCCGGACGCGTGGATGCGAGGGGCCGTCGGCGGGCCGCTGTCGGCGAAGGCGTTGCTCGATGCGGCGCGCGAGGCGATGCGCTGAGAATCCCGGCTACACGCGCGGGGCGAAATCGCGTCGGCCGATCCCGTACACGCCGAGCGCCAGGAGCAACAGGGTCCAGCAAGCACGGTAGGCAATGACTTCGAGAATGGGCCCGCTGGATTGCGCGGTTCCCTGGATCGCGGCTTCGATCAGTTCGTTCTGTCTCGAGAGCATCGGAATGAACCAGCACACGATGTTGACCAGCTTCGCCCCGAGCCCCCCGATCTCATCGGAGTAGCCGAAGCCAGCGGCAAGGAGGGCGGCGAAGCCCGCGAGTGCGGCGTAAGCCGGCGGCAAGATCGCGCCCAGCGCCGCGAATCCCGCCAGCACGACGAGTTGACCGAGGCAGAGA
>DATKHQ010000310.1:0-12919 GCA_035510175.1 Candidatus Sulfotelmatobacter sp.
TCAGGACGGCCGGGAGCCAAACGGCATTCCCGCGGATCACCTTCTCGCGCACGGGCTGATACGGCTGGACCGGGAGTCCCGCCTTCTTGAATCCCTTGACGATCGACGCCGCGAGCCGGCGGGAGACCGCCTCAGAGCGAAGCCGGTCGCTCCGGCTGAAGTGGACGGTCGACTCCTCGCGAACCTCGCGGAACTTCGGGTAGGGATCGGACGAGAAGCCGAACGTCCCCTCCCGCATCCGGGCCCCGGGCACGTACACCATCACGCCGCGCAGCGAGGGGTGCCGCGCATCGGCATGCAACGAGACGAACACGATCCGGTCGGGGTCGATGCCGGCGCTCTTGCTGCGGCGGTAGATCGAGTTGGCGAGATACCAGCGCAGGTTGACCGCGACCGCGGTCTCGCCGCCGTCGATCGCGAGGAAGGGGGGAGTCGTGAGGACCGTGCGGCGGTGGTTCGGCTCGAGCGCGTCGGCCGCGGAAGGGACCGCGCCGTCGACCGGGTCGTCGAGGGTCAGGTAAACGGTGGCGCCGGACTTCCCCTCGAGCTCGCGCTTGAGGCGCGAAGCGACGTCGAACACGTAGTCATGCTCCCAGATCCCGTGGTTCATCGTCCCGGGATCGAGGCCCCCGTGCCCCGGATCCAGGATGACGACGACGCCCTTCATTCCCTTCTTCGCCTCGCGCGGCGGCCGGGTCGCCAGCGCCTGCTCGACGGCCGTGGCCTCCTTGTCGGCGCGCTTGCGGCGCGCGTCGGACTTCGGAAGGAACTCCGGCTCGAGGAGATCGCGCGGGATCTTGATGAGCCAGCCGGCGGGGATGTCGGTCAGCTCGCGGATGTCGCTGCGCGCCGCGATCTGCCGCGCCGCAGCATCCACGTCGTCCGGCGCGATCCGGCCGGTGAAGCGGAGCACGACGGCCGAATAGAGGGCCTCGCCTGGCCGGAGCCGGTAGCCGGCGTAGGGGCCGCGGGCGTCGGTGCCGTATTCGAGCGAGCCGTCGTCCGAGGCCGGGGCGGGCCGCAGCGCCGGATCGAGCAGCGCCGCGGGAATGCGGATCTTCTGTCCCGGAGCCAGCTCCGGCGAGTCGAGGTGATTCGCCTCCTGCAGCTCGCGGAAGCGCGATCCGTCTCCGGTGAACCAGAGCGCGACCTGCCAGAGCCCCTCGTCGTACATGGCGAGCGGGCTCGCGTGGGCGACGTGGATCCAGTCCGCTCCGTCGCGGGCATCCGACGGGAAGACGGTGCGCAGCACGAGAGCGCGGTAGGCGTCGGAGAGCATCGGGAGCGGAACCTGATAGAAACCGTCCTCGGTCGCCGCCGGCCCCTTCGCGAGGGAAGCGGCGAGAAGGTCGGTGCGAACGGGGGTCTCGGCGAGGCGCGCCGCCATCTGCCGGGTCGTCTCGCCCGGCCACTCCCGGGCCTCGAGGGCCAGGTCGCGGCCCCGGACCAGGCGCACGCGCAAGTCGCGGGTGAGCGAGAGGCTCTCCGACCCGGGACCCGCCAGGGCCCACGCCGCGCACGCCGCGCCGAGGGCGGCGACCGCCGCGGCGACCCTGAGCCTAGAAGTCAGGAGTCACCTGGAACCGGTACCCGGCCGGTGGCGCCCCCGCCGCCGCCACGATGGTGGAGGTCGCGCGGCGCGACGCGACGATGCGCTCGCTGTGCGAGATCAGGCTCGGACCGGCGGCCCCCGGCAGTGCCCCTGTCACCTCCGCCTGGATCGTGATGAGGTCTCCCGAGATCGACACCGGCAGGAGCGACAGGCGCACGGTCTCGAGCCCCGCGTCCTGGCCGCGGCGGAAGCTGTACTCGACCGGCTGCCGCACGAACGTGTTCAGCTCGTTGGTCTCGAGCGGCACGCTGCGGTCCCCCTCGACCCGCTCGATCGCGAGCAGGAAATGGACCGGCTCACCCAGCGGCACGCGGTCGCGGGCGACGGCCCGCTCGACCCTCTCACCTCCAAGGACGAGCAGGATCCTCCGCGTGTCGTCCCCGTAGATCTCGAAGAGGCTCGAGCCCTCCTCGCGCAGCAGCAGATCGCGCGAGGCCGTTTTCGGGACGAGCCCCGGCCCGGTCACCTTGGCGACCACGCGAACCACGGCGCTGCCGTCCTCGGGGATCTCGACCAGCATCGCCGACAGGTCGACCGCAGCCACGCCCACCACCGGGTGGAGGGGGATGCGCAGCGTGGTCGCCGTGGGGGCGTCGGGACCGGCCTCGAGGTCCTGGGAAACGTCGGTGGCCGCGGCCTTCCCGTCGTTGATGACGAGCGCCCCGACGTGCAGCATCAAGTGGGTCTCGAGGGAGACGGCCGGCATCGGGTGGGCGGGCCGAGCGGCAATCGCGGCGAGCAAGAACGCCCCGGCGATCGCCAGAACCGGCCGGTAAGCCGCCGCTTCCTTGCGGCCGGATCGCGTCCCGGGTGCGCTCACGCCGCCTATCTTATAGAGCCCAGCGAGGTTGACAACCTTTCCGAGGCGCTCCTACACTCGATTGGTCGCCCGGCCGGGGTGAGGTCGGCTCGGTGCGGCGGAAGGGGGGGCGTCATGCTCTCACCACGTCAGGCCGTGGCGGCGATCGCGCTTCTCGCCGCGTACGGCTGGGCCGCCACCGTTCCCGCCCACGCCGCCTCGCGCTTCGCGACACCCGTCTCCGGGGTCACGAAAGACGGCGCGGGGAACGCGCTCGCCGGTGTCGAGGTCTTGCTGCTGTCGGACGCAAAGGGGGGGCAGGCGCTCCTCCGCACGCTCTCCGACGAGCGCGGACGGTTCGTCCTCGGCTCGCTCGATCCCGGGATCTACCGGATCGCGGCGATCAAGACCGGATACGTCGCGGCGCTCGGACGCGTCAACACGTTGCTCCGCTCCACGGTAGACCTCGTGCTCCGTCCGATGCCCAAGCCCGGCGAGCCGGGCAGCGACCAGGTCCTCGACGACCTGTCCTGGACGCTGCGCGTGCCCCCGCGCGGGATCCTCAGGCAGACGGACCCGACCGTATTGCTCGCCTCGCGCGAGACCGGCGGAGCGACGCCGATCGCGGCGCAGATCGAGGACTCCCTGCGCGGCGAGGTCGACCACGCGGTCGCGATGGGGTCCTGGCGCCCGACCAGCGACGGCTCGGCGCCGCTCCAGGGGATGGAAACCGCGATGCGGATCGGCGGGAACATCGGCGAGCGCGGCGCGATCCAGGTCAAGGGACGCCGGGGGAGCCTCGACTCGTCGACGCGCGGCCCCGGCGGCTCGATGGCGCGCGACGCGTCGGACGTCGACGTCGGCTTCTCCTACGACACGAGCGACGACACCCGTCTCGCAATGAACGCGTTCTACTCTCGCGGCGACCTCGCCGTCGGCGGCGGCGGCGACGGCGCGCTGCCCGCCGGCCCGGCGGCGCGCCAGGGACAGCGCTCCTGGGGATACGACGCGTCGTGGAAGAAGCAGATGGACGCGTCGTCGCGCCTGGCGGTGCAGGTCGGCTACCACGACGCCAGCCTGGACGTCGCGGACACCGCGGCGGATCTGTGGCCCACGAGCGTCCGCGACGCGTCGAACCGGGCGATCGCCGCGTCGGGATCGTACGAGAGCCTCGCCGGGGACGGGCACCTGTTGCGCGTCGGGCTCCGGGCGCAGCGGCTGTTCCTCTCGACGCCGGACGCGCACTTCGGACAGGCGGCGGACGCGTTCCCGGTGGTCGGGTCGGAAGGGTGGAGCGTCCTGATGGACGGCGAGGATCAGTGGTCCTTGTCGGCGCCGTGGGCGCTGACGTACGGCGTCGCCGTGCGGCAGTCGTACGACGGCCGGTCCGAGACCCTGCTCTCGCCGCGCGTCGGCGGGACGTGGACGGCCCCGCATCTCAAGGCGCACGCGGAGGTGTCGTACCTGTCGACCGCGGGAACCGGAGCCGCGGCGGCCCGCACGACGTCTCCGACCTGGTCCCCGGTCGGGTACGACGTGCTGGTCGAAACACCGGTCAGCCCGACGGCCGTCGTGCGCGGCTCGGCGACGTACACGCCGCTGCGCGCGGAAAGCTGGAGCGACGGCACGGCGACGCCGGGCGCGACGGACATCTACGTCACCGACGGAATCGCCTCGGACCAGAACGTCGCGCTCGCGATCGAGCGTGCCGCGACCTCCGTCGCCGTCAGCTTCCGCGTGGCGCACGGGAGGGCCGAGGGAATCCTGGCGCCGGCGCTCGACGCGGAGCTCCCGATCGTCGTGCTCAACGACGGGAGCCTGACCTACGACTCGGCGCGCCTCGCGACCAACGCGGCGCGCTCCGGGACGGCGGTCGCGCTCGAGTACCGGTCGACCCGGGAGGACGTCGCGGCGTGGGCCGACCCGATGCAGGGCGCGCCGCTGCGCACGGTCGAGCTGTCGATCACCCAGGAGCTGGTTCGACTCGGGGCGGGACGGGCGACCTGCCGCCTGCTGCTGTCGGGCCGGACGGTCGTCGATCCGAGCCTTCCGGCCGCGGACACGGCGGCCGAGGCCGCGCGGCGCTTCGCGGCGTCGCACGAGCGGTATCTCGCAGGACTGCAGCTTTCGTTCTGATGCGTGAAGGCGCCCCAGCGGGGCGCGTGGCGCGGGGATTCGAGGATTCGTGAGCCGTAGATCCCACAGGGTCAAGTGGCTGACGTTCGGCGTCGCGGGCATCCTGCTCGCCGGCTTCGGGCTCGTCGCCTTCGGACGGCGGATCGCGCAGAGCGAGCCCTGGAGCGGGGTGGAGTGGGTCCAGGCCTCGGGCGGCCCCACGGCCGTCGACGTCGAGCCGGGAAGCCCCGCGGCCGCCGCCGGACTGCTCCCGGGAGACGTGCTCCTGGCGATCGACGGCCGCCCCGTGACGAGCGCGATCGCCGCGGCCGACGCGCCCTGGCGCGCGGCGCCGGGCGCCACGCTGCGGCTGAGCGTGGGCCGCGGGGAGACGCGCTTTACCGCCGAGCTTCCGGTCGTCAGGCGCCGGATGGTCCCGGCGTCCTACGGCTACCTCTCGCTCGTCGGAGTCGCGTGCCTGGCGTCGGGGCTCCTCATCGTGTTCCGCTGGCCCTCGGTGCGCGGCGCCTCGATCTACGGCGCGCTCGGCTTCGCCTTCTTCGCGCACCTGATCATGAGCAGCACCGGTGCCGCCGACACGCTCGACTGGGTGATCCACTGGACCGACGCGATCTCCGGGGCGCTGGCTCCGGCCCTCCTGCTGCACCTCGCCTGGACGCTCTCGCGCGCGACGCCCGTGGCGCGCCGCACGGCGCTCGTCGCGACGTACGCCCCCGCGGCGATGCTGGTCGCGGCGGAGATCTGGGTCGGGGGCCTGGGCGGCGCGTACCGGTTCGCAGATCCGGTGGCCGCGATCGTCCTGCTCGACCGCCTCGAGTCGGCGTTCCTCGCCGCGGCGATCCTCTTCGCGGCGGTCACGATGGCCCTCGCCTTCCGGAGGACCTCCTCCGCGCTCCACCGCAGCCAGCTCCGCTGGATGCTCTGGGGGCTCGCGATCGGCTTCGGGCCGTTCACCGCGCTTTGCGCGATCCCGTGGAGCGTCGGCTCCTACGCGCCGGGCTGGGCGGACCTCGCGGTCCTCCCGCTCGTCGCGGTGCCCGCCGCGTTCACGACCGCCATGGCGCGGTACCGCCTCCACGATCTCGACCTGGTGCTCCGGCGCGGCCTCGCCGCGGTGGTCCTCGGCGCGCTCACGATCGGGATCTACGTCCTCGCGCTGCGCGGGGTGCGGCTGCTCGCGTTCGACCTGAGCCTTCCCGAGGCGATCCTCGGGTTCCTCGCGGCGCTCGTCGCGGCCGTGACGTACCCGACCGTGCGCACCTGGGTGCGCGCCGCGGTCGACCGGGGGTTCTACCGCGCGCGGTACAGCGATCGCGCCACGCTGCTCGACTGGAGCCGCGAGCTCAACGCCGAGACCGACCTCGCGGCGCTCCTGGAGCAGCTCGAGCTGCGCGTCAAGGAGACGCTCGCGATCGGATCGGCCGCCGTCCTCGTGCGCGGGTCCGGCCGCCGCTTCGAGCGCCTGGCCACGACCGGCCGCGGCGCGGTGGTCGAGCTCGACCGCGCGGTGATCGAGCACCTCGAGCGCAACCCGAGCCGGACGGTCGACCCCGGCGCGCTCGGGACGCTTCCCGATGCCCGTCACCTGTTCGGCATGAAGGTCAAGGGGCGCCTGTCGGCGGTGCTCGCCATCGGCGGCCGCGGCCCGCTCGAGCCGCCCCTGTCGAGCGAGGATTTCGGCCTCCTCGCGACGCTGTGCGGAAACGCGGGCGCCGCGGTCGAGTCCGCGCGCCTCGTCCTCGAGGTCCGCCAGCACGCCGCCGAGGTGGAGAGCCTCAAGGCGCTCCAGGAGAGCATCCTCGAGTCGAGCGGCGTCGGGCTGCTCCTGATGAGCGCGGACGAGACGATCCTGGCCTGGAACCGCACGCTCGAGGAGATCTACGCGCTCCCGCGCGGGCAAGCGCTCGGCCACCGGCTGCGCGACGTCTTCCCGCTCCACACGATCCGGCGGATCGCGCGGGAGATCGCCGCCGTCGGCCCCAACGTCGAGGCGCGCATCTACCGCCACGCCCTCGTCAACCGGGCGGGGGAACGGATCGTGGTCAACCTGGCGCTGTCGCCGCTGGCCGCCGAGGGGGGCGATGGGTCCCGCGTCGTGACCTTTGACGACATCACGGCGCGGGTGAAGCTCGAGGAGCAGATGCACCAGCGCGACCGCCTCGCCTCGCTCGGCCTGCTGGCCGCGGGGGTCGCGCACGAGGTGAACACGCCGCTGACCGGGATCTCGAGCTACACGCAGATGCTGCTCGAGGAGCTCGGCCCCGACGACCCGCGCCGCGACACGCTCGAGAAGATCGAGGCGCAGTCCCGCCGCGCCTCCCGCATCGCGAACTCGCTCCTGAATCTCGCCCGTCCCGAGCGGGCCACGTTCGAGGCCCTGTCGATCAACGACGCGGTGCGGGAGGTCCTCAAGCTCTTCGAGCCGCAGATCCGCGACGAGGGGATCGCGCTCGACGCGCTCCTGGCCGACGACCTTCCCCAGGTGCGCGGCCACCGCGGGAAGCTGCAGCAGGTCCTGCTGAACCTCCTGTCGAACGCCCGCGACGCGGTCGAGGGCGGCGGCCGGATCGCGGTGCGGACGGTCGCGGCGGGAGAGCGCGTGGTGCTCGAGGTCGAGGACGACGGGGTCGGGATCGCCGAGGAGGATCTCGCGCGGATCTTCGATCCTTTCTTCACGACCAAGGGGCGCGGGAAGGGAACGGGCCTGGGCCTGTCGATCAGTTACGGCATCGTGCGCGAGCACGAGGGCGTGATGACGGTCGAGAGCACGCCGGGGGAGTTCACCCGCTTCCGGGTCGAGCTGCCCGTCCACGCTCCGGCGCGCGCGCTCGCCTGAGGAGCCTGCTCACTCGCCCACCGCGCGGGCGAGCGGCGGATCGACCGGAAGGCCCCGCGAGCGCATCCCGCGGATCACCGTGCGCGCCTCGTCCACGCGGCCGAGCCGCAACAGCGTACCGGCGTAATTGTTGGCCGGGTCCGAGCCGTACGGATCGAGCGCCGTCGCCCGCGCGAAGCTGTCAGCCGCCTCGTCGAGACGCCCGGCCTCGAAGAGCAGCACGCCCAGCTCGAACCGGGCCTCGGAGAGATCGGGGGCGATCCGGATCGCCTCGCGGAAGGAGCGCTCGGCGTCGTCCCGGCGGCCGAGCGCAGCCGCGGCCTTGCCGCGGTCGATCCACGGAAACGGCGAGCCCGGGTCGAGTGCGATCGACCGGTCGTACGTCGTGAGCGCCTCCTCGGCACGGCCGGAATCCCGCTGCGCGTTCCCGAGATCGTCGAGGCTCGTCGCGTCCTGCGCGCGCCGCAGCGGCCCTTGCGTCGCCGGGTACCAGGCGAGCGAGACCGCGAGCACGAGGGCGGCGGCGATCGCCGGGACCCGGATCGCGCGGCCTCCCGCGCGGGCCGCGTCGACCAGCCACGCCGCACCTCCGCCGGCGAGCGCACCGAGCGGGGCGATCGCGGGGAGGCGGTACCGGCAGGCGACGAAGAAGGCGAGGAGCGTCGCGGCGCAGACGCCGCCGACGATCCACGAGGGCGCCTCCGCGCGCGCGGCTCCCGGACCGAGAGCTCCGGCGAGGGCCAAGGCCAGCAGGAGGCCGAACGGTAGCGGCATGAGGCGGCGGAACGGGTTGGCGTCGAGGCGTGGAGAGTACTCGAGCGGCTGCTCGACGCTCGAGAGCGCGAGCAGCGCCTTCCGCCCGACCAGGACGAGCGTCCGCCCGGGGTTGGCGGCCAGGAAGGACAGTCCCTTCCCCATCCAGTACGACGAGGCCGCCGCGTCGTCGAGAGGCCGGCCCGCGCCCTCGCTCGCGATGCGTCGCGCCTCCTCGCGCTGGGTCGTGATCGAGCCGGTGAATCCCTCGGGGATCGAGAACACGCCTTCCGCGTTTGGGTTGTTCCCCTGCCAGAACGTGATCCCGGCGTTGGTCGTGATCGGAACCCAGTCGCCCGACGCGGCGCGGTTGTGGAGCGTCGCGGGAGCGATCACCGCCGCGGCGGCTCCAAGACACAAGGCCGCGCGCGCCGCGCGGGTCCCCCCGGACCGGCTCCGGTCCCACGCGATCCAGACGAGGGTCGCGGGAAGCGCCAGCAGGAACCCGGCGCTCGCGAGGCACAGCAGGCCGAGGACGGCGCCGGCGAGGCCCCACCCGCGAGAGCGGTTCGCCGCATCGGCGGCCTGCGCGCGCTCGACGGCAAGGACGGCGAGCAGGGCGACGAGGGCCGCGGGAAGGCGCTTTGTCTCGAAGAACGCGAGCGGCTGGTAGAGCGCGACGAGCCACGCGGCCCACGCGGCCGCCCGCTCGCCGCGCGCCCGGCGCGCCACCGTCGCGGCGAGGAGGACCGTGGCGACTCCGAGAGCGGCTTGCAGCGCGAACACGAGCGCGCCCCCCCGTCCCGCGACCGCGTAGACGCCGCCGAGAACGTAGGGATAGAGCGGGGCCTGGGAGAACGCGCCCGCGTCGAACCGCGTCCCGGCGGCGAGCGCTTGCGCCCACGCGTCGTAGCGCGCGGCATCGTGGAGGGGGACCGCGGCGAGCGGGGATCTCGCCAGGTCGGCGATCACGTACGCCGCGCGCACGATCGCGGCGAAGGCGACGGCGGAGTGGGTCGCGCGCTGCGGCGTCATCGGGTGGGTGATCGTACCTCCAGCGGACCCGGCTGCTATTCTTTCGCGGCCGCGAGCCCATCCCGGAGGTGGCGATGCCCAAGTCCCCGCAAGCCGAGAAGGCCCGACTCGACAAGATCACGATCGGCGCGATCGTCGGGGCCGCCGGCGCCATCGAGGCGAAGATCGAGAAGCACGGGAAGCCCGAGGTGGCGTTTCCGGTGCGCTCGCTCGGAAACGTCCGGTACGACCCGAAGAAGGGGTGGTTCGAGATCGGGAAGGGGAAGTCGACCCGGACGCTGACCGTGACCACCGCGAAGACCTTCGCGCAAACCCTCAAGATGATGGCGCTCTCGAAGGAGCTGGTCCAGACCAACGACTTCGCCACGAAGCGAGACGCCTACTACCAGTCGAAGAACTGGGGCGAGGCCAAGTTCGACGAGCAGTCGGAATCCGACATGGTGATGGACGACATCGAGGCGATGTTCTCGGTCGAGGGGGTGTCGCGCGAGCAGCTCCGCTACATCCCCGACGAGCACGGAGGGGCGGTGGCCGGCCAGCTCATCGTGAACGACACCGACCTCGAGACGGGGAACACGGAGCGGATCGACTGCACCAAGTTCGGCTCGGGGGCGTACTCGATCCCGTCCCTCGTCGAGCAGCTGACGTTCGAGACGAAGGCCAAGTTCATCCTGTGCATCGAGACCGGCGGCATGTTCCAGCGCCTCCAGAGCCACAAGTTCTGGCAGAAGGCCGGGTGCATCCTGATCTCGATGGCCGGCGTCCCCACGAGGGCGACGCGCCGGTTCGTCCGGCTGCTCTCCGACCAGTGCAAGCTCCCCGTGTACGCGTTCGTCGATTGCGATCCGTACGGGATCTCGAACATCTACCGGACGCTCAAGGTCGGCTCCGGAAACGCGGCGCACATCAACCGGTTCTTCTGCGTGCCGCAGGCGAGCTTCCTCGGCGTGACGCCGCAGGACATCGTCGACTACAAGCTGCCGACCCACCCGCTCAAGGACGTCGACGTCAAGCGCGCGAAGGACGCCCTGAAGAACGATCCCTTCTTCAAGATCCACAAGCCGTGGGCGCAAGCGATGGAGCAGCTCATCAAGATGGGCGTTCGCGCGGAGCAGCAGGCGCTCGCGCGCTGGGGACTCAACTACGTCATCGACGAGTATCTGCCGAAGAAGCTCAAGGCGACGGCGAAGTTCCTGCCGTAGGGGACATTCCGCTCTTCCCGCCGCATGCCGCCGACGCGTGCCGCGGGAATTGATTCTCGAAACCCGGAAGGTGTGTTTGAAGGAAAAAAGCAGAATGTCCCGGGTCAGCTGACTTCGCCGCCGCCCGGAACGATCGACGCGGGGTCGATTCCGTTCGCGTGCAGCGCTCCGATCCAGACGTCGTCGGGAGACGAGGCGAGCACGAGACCGACGTCGGCGGGAGCGAGGATCCAGGAGCCTTCGTGGATCTCCCGCTCGAGTTGCCCGGGCCCCCATCCCGCGTACCCCGAGAAGCAGTGGAACGGGACGTCGGTCCGATCGCACAGCCGCGAGAGCGTCTGCGTCGACGCGGAGACCTTCAATCCCATCACGACCTCGCGCCCCTCCGGATCCTCGAACTCGGAGCCGTAGAGCACGAGCCCCTGCTCCGGCTGGACCGGGCCCCCGACCCGGATCTTCTTCGCGGGGTCGCCGGCGAAGGCGATCTTGTGGTCGCGGCAGAGCTCTCCGAGCGTCAGCGTCGATTCGCGGTTGATCACCAGTCCGAGAGCGCCCTCCTCGTTCTGCTGCAAGAGCAGGACGACCGACTGGCGGAAATTCGGATCGAGAAGCTGCGGCACGGCGATCAGGAAGCCGGGCGCCAGCGATCTCGGATCCTCGGACGTGCTCATGCGGCGAGAGTATCACCCCGGCTGGCCCGAGGCGCGAGCCTCGATCCGCCTCCTGTGCGCGATTCCGCCGCAAAGCGCGGCCCCCGCGACGGCGAGTCCCGGATAGATCGGCTCGACCCCGAGCCACGGTCCTCCGGGACCAAGACCCCCGAGCGTCCACGCGATCGAGACGGCGCCGGCGACCGCCATGCCCGACGCGGCCCAGCGCGCGGTCGGCCGCAGCGCCGGGAAGAACGCGCCGAGCAGGGGCGCCAGCAGGACCGACGTCCCGACGGTCCCGAACCCGTACCACAGGTTCACGACCGAATCCGACCCGAGCGCGATCCCGGCGGAGAGCAGCGCCCCGGCCGCGAGTCCCACGCGCTCGCCGGAGAGCGTGCCCGCCCGTCGATTTCCCGCCCGCGCGACGAGGTCCCGGGAGAGCGTGATCCCGGCATTGAACAGGTAGGAATCGACGGTGGACATCACGGTCGCGAGCATCCCCGCGTAGAAGATCCCGAGAAGGCCGGCCGGGAGCAGTTTCTCGCCGAGCGCGGGGAACGCGTCGACGCCGGAGGGCAGATCCGGAAGCAGCGCTCGCGCGTACATCCCGGTGAAGGTCGTCAGCGCGTCGAACAGCGCGAAGAACGCGATCGACACGAAGAGCCCGCGCCGGGCGGTGGCGGGAGTGCGCGCGGCGAAGCACCTCTGGAAGAAGGTGGGCTCGACGAGCGTCTGGAGCGCGATGAAGTACCAGGCGATCACGTAGCCGAGCCGCTGTCCGCCGAGGGCGGTGAGGCAGACGGGCGGGAGCTTCGCCGTCAGCGTGGAAAAGCCCCCCAACCCGTGCACGGCGATCGGCAGCAGCAGCAGGAAGCCGCCGTACATGAACACGAACTGGAGGCCCTTGGTCTGCACGACCGACCGGAATCCGCGCGCCCCGATGTAGAGGACGCAGAACGCGGTGCAGCCGGCGATCGCGACCCCCTGCGAGATCCCCGTCGCGCGCCGCGTGAGCACCCCGAGCATCAGGACGTAGGGCGCGGGGATCGACAGTGCCAGCACCGTGAGGGCGCCGAGCACTCCCGCCGCGCGGCCGTAGGTGCCGTACAGGATGTCCGGCAGCGTCGCGTCCCCGAGCGTGCGCGCCTTCTCCGCGAACAGCAGCGCGAACAGCGCCGCGCCGACGTAGTAAGGGACGCCGAGCACGAGCCAGTTCGAGATCCCGTGGACGTAGGAGTACTCGCCGACGCCCAGGACTCCGCCGTACCAGGTCGCCACCAGCGTCATCACGAACGCGGGGAGCGTCAGCGTCCGGCCCGCGAGCAGGAAGTCCTCCGTGCCGGAGCGCGCGCGCCGGGACGCGCGGACGCCCAGGACGAAGGTCGCGAGCAGGTACGCTCCGACCACCGCGAGATCGAGCGCGCCGAGCGTTCCCACCGGGCTCTAGAAGCCGAAGGTCACGCCGCCCATCACGCTGCGCGTCGCGGCGGGGAAGAACTCGCTGGTGAACTGCGTGTAGGCGTCGTCGACCGGGTAGGAGTACCCGAACTGCGCGACCTTGGCGTCGAGCACGTTGTCGACGCGCAGGCGCAGCGACAGCGACCGGCTCTTGTTCCCGAGGAAGCGCGAGAGATCCGCGACCGCCTGGGCCGCGACGAGCGTGTACGGGTCGATCGTCTTGGGCACGTACCCCGGCACGTCGCGGTTCGCCGGCGTCTTGCGCTCGTCTTGGCTGTTGTCGAGGTAGATCCGGCCGATGCGCCGCGCCGACAGCTCCGTCCGCACCGGGCCGAACTGCCGGCCCACCGCGAGGCGCGCGAGGGAGTCCGGGAAGAGGGCGATCCGGTTCCCGGAGTAGTCGATGGTCGCGACGCCCCCGGCCGCCAGCGGGGA
>DATKHQ010000311.1:0-2072 GCA_035510175.1 Candidatus Sulfotelmatobacter sp.
CTCGTCCTCGCAGGATCCTACCTCGCGCTCCGGCTCGCGGTGCTCGGCGGACTGGGACTCGCTCCCGGCGCGGTCACGCCGATCGAGAACCCGGTCGTCGGCTTGGCACCGCTGCCGCGCGCCTGGACCGTCCTGGCCACCTTCGGCCGCGCCGTCTCGCTGCTCGTCACCCCCGTGCGCCTGGCCCCCGACTACGGCTTCGCGGAGATCGTGCCCGTGCGATCGCTTCTCGATCCCGGTGCCGCGGTCGGCCTCCTGTTCTTCCTCGCTTGCCTCGCCGGCATCGCGATCGCCTGGCGCGCGCGCCCCGAGCTCGCGTTCGTCGGCGTGCTCGGTCTTGCGACCTGGTCGATCGTCTCGAACGCTTTCGTCACGATCGGAACGATTCTCGGCGACCGATTGCTCTATCTCCCCTCGGTCGCGGTTTGCCTCCTCGCCGGCGCCGCGATCGCCGCCGCGGTCCGCCGGTTCCGATGGCGGGGTGCCGGCGTCCCGGTCGCCGCCGCGGGCTTGCTCCTCGCCGCCCGCGCGTGGACGTACACGACCGTCTGGAGCAGCGACGGCCCGCTCTTCGCGCACGCGGTCGCCGCGACCCCGGACAGCATCCGTGCCCTCAACAACCGCGCGCAGTTCCTCGCGGAGCACGGAGAGCTCGACCCGGCCGAGGCCCTGCTCGACCGGGCGCTCGCCCTCGCCCCCGACGTCGTCCCCGTGCTGCTCAACCGCGGCGCGATAGCGCTCGCGCGCGGGGACGGGGCCACGGCGGGCTCGTTCGCGCGCCGCGTGCTCGCCCTCGATCCGGGCAACCCGGACGCGCAGGCCCAGCTGGCGCGGATCCGCTGAGCGGGGCGTCCGCCCCTACTCGTCCTCGGATTCCGCGGCGTTCGCGTCCAGGATCTTCACCTCGCCGTTGGCCTCGACCTTGATCACGGGGCGCGTGCCGTGCCCGACCGGCCCCGCGGCGGCACCGTCGTCGAGAAGCCGGACCGACTCGATCGAGCTTTCGACGCGGCCCACCTTCGATTTCGCCTCGACGCGGCACGACACCTGCTGGGCGAACTTGAGCGTCACGTCCCCGTTCGAGGTGGTGATCGTCGAATCCTTGCTGCCGCTCACCGACACCCAGGAGGCCTCGACGTTCCCGCGATCGACGTCGAGCGCAACGGGGCCGGCGATGTCGATCAGGTGGATGTCGCCTCCCTTGACGTTCGCCGTGACCAGGCCCTGGGTCCTCTTGATCGTGGCGTTTCCACGGTCGAGGTTCAGCTCGACGGCGCCCTGCGCCTTGTCGAGCACGAACTCGGACACGCTGGTCTCGACGTACAGGTCTCCCGCGACGTCGATGATCTTCGCCTTCAGTCCCTCTCCCTGGATGCGGAGCGGGCCGTCGATCGACTCGACGTTGACCTCGGTGTTGCGCGTCCGCACCTCGAGCAGCCCCTGGTTTCCCCGGCCGCGAAGTATGCCGCCGTACATGTCGACGTGCATCGCGGCCTCCATCTCCATGAACGTCACGCTCGCGTCGGAGCTGACTTCGATGTCCCCCTGGCAGGATTCGAGCTTGAGCTCCGCGCCCGCCAGCGTGAGGTTCCCCCCGCGCGTCAGCCCCTTCACCCACGCGCTTCCGTGCCGGACCTTCATCTGGAAAGGCGCCGCGGCCCCGGTCACCTTCACGGCGGCCTCGTCGGTCTCGAGATCGGTCGCGCCGTGCGCCGAGTCGATCGTCACGGCGCCGCCGGTCACGTGCGCGGAGACGTTTCCGGTGGACGCCGAGATCGTCGACTGGGTCCCCTTCGCCTTCAGCGTGACGTCGGCCGCGCCGTCGATGGAGACGCTGCCCCCCTCGACCTCGAGATCGAGTGTCCCGGCCATCTCTCCGGCGATGACCTTCGCGTCCTTGGCGTGCACCTCGACGCTCCCCTGGAGGGCGCGCAGGCTCAGCGGCGCTTCCGCGTCGACCTTCACGTTGAATCCGGGCGGCACCTCGATCCGCACGACCCCCCCGCGGGGAGACTCCCCGGGAGGAAGGCCGAGGACGATCTTCCCCTCCTGGAGCCAGACCCCGAGCTTGC
>DATKHQ010000312.1:0-2730 GCA_035510175.1 Candidatus Sulfotelmatobacter sp.
CAGCAGCACGTAGCCGATCTGCGCGATCCCGGAGAAGGCGAGCAGGCGCTTGAGATTCGACTGCCGCAGAGCCAGCAGGTTTCCGACGATCATCGCCAGGGCCGCGAGCGTCGCGATCGACACCCCGACATGGATGCCCGCCGGCGCGAACGCCTCGATCGAGACCCGGAACAGCGCCGCGACCGCGGCCGCCTTCGGAGCGACCGACAGGAACGCCACAACCGGCGTCGGGGCGCTCTCGTAGGTATCCGGCACCCAGAGCGAGAACGGGAATGCGGCGATCTTGAACCCGAACCCGGTGAGGATCAGCGCCGAGGCCAGGTGCCCGAGCGGCCCCGCGGCCCGGCCGTTCCCGTCGGCGAAGAACGTTCCGCCGCGGTCGGCGAACAGGAGGGCGATTCCGAGCAGCAGGATCGCGGAGGACACGCTGCCGAACAGGAAGAGCTTGATCGCCCCCTCGACCGCGTTCGGCCGGTCCTTCTCGAGGCAGGTCATCACGTACAGCGGTAGCGAGAGCAGCTCGAAGGCGACGAACAGCGTGAGCCACTCTCGCGCGGAGACCAGCACCATCCCGCCGACCGTCGTGAAGAGGATGAGGACGATCGACTCGCCGGCGCGGTGCTCGATCCGGCGCGCGCGCACGTACGGGGCCAGCCCGATGATCGACAGCAGCGCGACCGCCAAGAGGACGCGCTTCGCCAGCAGCGCGAACGGGTCGAGCACGAAGGCGTCGGTGAGCGTCGCCGTTCCGCGAAGCGAGAGCGTGTTCAGGAGGGTCAAGCCGAGGCACACGGCGGCGATCGTGAACAGGCCGGAGGCTCCGCGGCCGCGGCGCTCCCTCGAGGGGAACAAGTCGAGAAGGAGGACCACGGCGGCGATCGCGAGAACGCTGATCTCGGGGGCGACCGCGGCGAAGCCCACCTCTAGCCTCCGATCCGCGCGAGGAATTCCGACACCCCGCGGTTGAGGACGGGAAGGAGCAGACGGGGCCAGACGCCCAGGAGCAGCAGGGATCCGGCCAGCACTGCGAGCGAGACCCACTCGACGCCGTGGGCGTCGTGCGGCGGGTGCGCCGCGTCCCGCATCCTCCCGAGGAAGATCGTCCGGACCGCGCGCAGGACGTACAGCGCGGTGATCAGCGCCCCGATCACGCCGGGAATCGCCCACCACGGGTGCGAGGAGGTCCACGCGCCGAGGAACACCAGGAACTCCGCCACGAACCCCGCGAGGCCCGGCAGGCCCAGCGACGACAATCCGGCGATGACGAAGAACGTCGCGATCCCCGGCATGTGCCGCGCGTACCCGCCCATCGCCGTCATGTCGCGCACGTGGCTCTTGTGGTAGACGAGGTTCACGAGCGTGAAGAACAGCGCGGTCATGATCCCGTGGGCGACCATCTGGTAGACCGAGCCCGCGACCCCCGCCGCGTTGAGCGTCGCGAGGCCGAGCATGACGATCCCCATGTGGGACACCGACGAGTACGCGATCAGGTACTTGATGTCCTTCTGCCAGCCGGCGGCGAGCGCCCCGTAGAGGATGTTCGTGACCGCGACGAGCCCGACGAGCCACGCCAGCTCGTGCGCGGCATCGGGGAGCAACCCGAAGGCGATCCGCAGCACCCCGTACGCCCCGAGCTTCATCAGGACCCCGGCGTGCATCATCGAGCCGGCGGCGGGGGCCGCGGCATGACCGTCCGGGGACCACGTGTGAAGCGGCCAGATCCCCGCGAGCACCCCGAACCCGACGTAGAAGAGAAGGAAGAGGGTGCGGCCGAGGCCGTACGGCACCGTCAGTTTCTGCAGTTCGAGGTAGTCGAACGTCGCGATGCCCTGCTGCCGGCCGCTCTCCGCCCAGAGCATGAGGATCCCGACCAGGATCAGCGCGGAGCCCGCGAGCAGGTACAGGGTCAGCTTCATCGCCCCGTACTCCTTGAGGCCGACGCCGACCTTCCGGAAGAGCGCGCCGAAAGGACCGCGCCCCGGGACGTCCATCGAGGATCCCCAGATCCCGATCAGCACGTACATCGGGAGCACCGCGAGCTCGTAGAACAGGAAGAAGACGAACAGGTCGAGCGAGACGAAGACTCCGTAGACCCCGGTCACGAGCAGGGCGAGGAAGAGGTAGAACTCCTTCGCGCGCTCGGCCGTCGTCCACGAGGTGAACACCGCCGTGATGTGGATGATCGCCGTGAGCACGACGAGCGGCACGCCGATCCCGTCCACGCCGAGATGCCAGGTGATCCCCAGCCGTGGCGCCAGGAGGTGCTGTTCGACGAACTGGAACCCCCCCCGTGCGACGTCGTAGCCGCCGAGGAGGAGCAGGGACGTGGCGCACGGAATGAGCGCGCCCGTGAGCGACACGAGGCGCACCGCGCGCCCCGCGCGCTCCGGCAGGAGCAGAATGACGAGCGCCGCGACGAACGGTCCGAGGAGCGTCAGCGAGAGGAGCTGGGATCCATGGTGTCCCATCACGCTCACCGCGCCGCGAGCCAGACGAGGAGGGCGAGCCCCGCGGCGACCGCGTAGAGCGCGTCCTGCACGCGGCCGTTCTGGAGCCCGCGGAGGCGCCCCGCGACGAGCCACGTCCACCACGTCGCCGCGTTGACGGCGCCGTCGACCACGTAGCGGTCGAGCCAGCCGACCGCCGCGGACGTCCCTCGGTAGGCATGGCGGTAGACCGCCTCGAACACGTCGTCGACGTAGTACCGGCGCTCGAGCACGGCCACCGCCG
>DATKHQ010000313.1:0-2464 GCA_035510175.1 Candidatus Sulfotelmatobacter sp.
AGCCCCGTGAGAGCGGTCAGGTACGACTCGGGCCCGCGGTACGTCTCGAACAGCCCGTAGAAGACGAGCGACGGATCGAGGTAGCCTCGCGCCGCCGCGATGTCTTTCTTTTTCACCGCATCGTAGAACGCGGTGAGCGTCTCGCCGGAATCCTTCACGGCAGCTCCCTCCTACCGCCCGGCCCAGGTGTCGAGCGGCTTGCCGGTCTCGAGCAGGGACTTCAGGCTGGAGAGCACCCGCGGCCAGCCGTGGCTGATCTTACGCTCCATCTCGGAACCCGCCTCGAGCTGGTCGTGGATCACGGTGAGGCGCGTCATCTCCGCCACCGGCTCGATCGCGTAGGTGACCCGGGAGTGCCGGTCGCGGTGCCCCTTGTCCTTCGGCTCCGCCCAGGTGATGACGAGCCGCCGGGGCGGATCGGACTCGATCACCTCCCCGAGGATGAGGGGGGCGTCTTCGCCCTTCGCCGGCCGGTGCTCCCAGGACGAGCCCGGCTTCCAGTCCGAGACGTTGAAGTGGCCCCAGTACTGCTTCGTGAACTCCCCGTCGAGCAGTCCCTTCCAGACGCGGTCGGGCGTGGTGGCGATGTAGATCTCGTAGACGAACTTCGACTTATCCATGGGTTCCCTCGAGTCTTCGCTTGAGCTCGCGCATCGCCGCGACGCGCGTGCGTTCGAACTTGTGGATCCAGCGGTCGTAGATCTCCTGCAGCGGGACGGGGTTGAGGAAGTGGAGCTTCTCGCGCCCCTGCCGCAGCGTGGCGACCAGGCCCGCCGCCTCGAGCACCGCGAGGTGCTGCGTGACGGCCTGGCGAGTCATGTCGAGATGCCCGGAGAGGTCGGATAGGGTCCGGCCGTTGCTCGCGTTGAGCAGGTCGAGGAGGCGCCGCCGGCTGGGGTCGGCCAGGGCCTTGAAGACGAGGTCGGAGTCGTTCACGCCCCGCAGTATAGGCAAGTAATTACTTGCCTGTCAAGGGGGGCGCCGCGTTCCCCGCCTCCCGCCTCATCCCCCGCGCCCGCTCGAGGTTGGCGCGCGCCCCCGCGTCGGACGGATTGAGCCGGACGACCTCCTCGAACTCCCGCGTCGCCTCGTCGAGCCGCCCCGTCTTCGCGAGCACCACGCCGAGGCTCTTCCGCGCGCTCGCATCCCGCGGCTCGAGCGCGATTGCGGCGCGCAGGTGCCCCTCCGCGGCGTCGAGCCGGTCGAGGCGCACCTCCACGTTCCCGAGACCGGCGAGGCGGGACGGCTTACCGGGCAGGATCGCGAGCGCCTTCTCGTATTCCTCGGCCGCCTCCGCGTTCCGGCCGCTGCGCGCGAGCGCCGCGGCAGCGCAGGCGTGCGCGTCGTCGCTCCGAGGGGAGAGGCGGATCGCCTCCTGCGCCTGCGCGAGCGCCTCGTCGAACCGCCCGGCGGCGGAGTGGGCGGCGGAGAGGACGATATGAGCCTGCGTGTTGTTCTCGGTCACCGCCACGACGTTGGTGAACAGCGTCTCGCTGTCCCGCCAGAGCGCGGTCTGGTGGAACGTCACGATCATCAGCGGCACCGCGACCAACGCGGCGCACACCGGAGCCCACACCGCCGGTCGCTGCCGCAGCCAGAACATCGCCTCCCAGGTCCCGGCCACGAACGGTCCGATCAAAGGGACGTACGTGTAGCGGTCCGCCATCGCCTGGGACCCCACCTGCACCAAGCCGGCGACCGGCAGCAGGGCGATCGCGTACCACGTTGCACCGAAGGCGATCCAGGGATGCGAGGCGCGCGTCCTCCAGGCGATGCCCGCGATCGCGAGGAGGAGCGCGAGCGCCGCGCCGACCTTCACCGCCGTCAGCGAGGCCGGGTCGAGGGGATACGGGATCGCCAGCCTCGCCGGCCACACGGTCTTCCCGAGGTACGCGGCGGCGGACACGACGGCGTTTGCGAGGCGCACGCCCGGCGAGAACCTAGCGAAGCTGGCGACGCCGCCTTCCGCGTGCTGCGCGGCGATGGCCGTGAGGGCTCCGGCGGCTGACAGGACGAACAGCGGCACCTTCTCGACGACGCTCGCCTTCGGCTCGAAGCGCGCGAGCGGCCAGGCATCCATCGCGATCAGAAGGAGCGGCAGCGTGACGAACATCGGCTTCGACATCAGGCTCGCCGCGAAGAGGACGAGCGCCGCCGCGTAACGCCCGCGCGACGGCGCCCCGACCCAGCGGACCCAGGCGAGCAGCGCCGCGAGCCCGAACGCGGTCGACAGCGTGTCCTTGCGCTCGACGACCCAGGCCACCGACTCGACGTGGAGCGGGTGGATCCCGAAGAGCAGTGCTACGAACCCGCTGGCGCCGATCTCTCCCGTAAGGACCGAGAGCAGCCGGAAGAGAAGAAGCGTCGAGGCGAGATGAAGGAGGACGTTCGTGACGTGGAACGCCGCCGGCCGTCCCCCGCCCCACGCCTGATCGGCCATCAGCGACAGCCAGGTCAGCGGATG
>DATKHQ010000314.1:0-4233 GCA_035510175.1 Candidatus Sulfotelmatobacter sp.
CGTCGAAGGCCCCGATCAGCTCGGCGCCGCGCCCTTCGGAGGCAAACACCGGAGCGAGCGCTCGCAGCACGGCCGGGATTTCCGGAAGGGCGCGCAGGATCTCGGAAGCGTCCTCCCCAGCCGTCCGCATCGAGGCCACGACGCGGCCCGTCGACGAGGACGAAAGCCTCACCGCCCGGGCCATGAACGCGCGGGCCTCGTCCGCGCGCCCCATCTTGTAGAGGAGCTCGCCCAGCTCGATCTGGACCAGCGGGACACGGGCGGCACGCTCGCCGGCGATCGCGGCCAGGCTCGCGATGCCCTGCTCGTCCGTCCGGCCGTCCAGAGCGTCGAGCTCCCAGGTCACTGCCGCGAGCCGCTGGATCGCGCGAGAGTCCTCGAGGTCGGCCAGGATCGCCCGGCGCAGCATCCCCCGGGCCGCGGCGAGGTGCTCCTGATAGGCGGCGAGGCCCCCACCGCGTCCGCCCGGCGCGTCGAGAGCCGCGAGCGCTCGGTTCAGCCGATCCTCGATCGCCTGCTCGAGCGCCGACCCCTTCGGTCCGAGCGCTAGGTGCGCCTCAGGGTCATCCCAGGTTCGGTCGGGGTGCCGCGAGGCGCGGTACGAGGCGACGGCGGCCCCGGCGGCCGCGAGGGCGAGCGCCGCCCCGGCGAGGGCCACGGCCGGCACGAGCAGGGTTCGGGTCGCCATGCGAGACCATCCTACGGCTGGACGCCGGTTGCGCTCGCCTCCGCGAGGTCGGGAACCTTCGACGGGCCGAGCGAGGCGGAGCGCGCGGGCTCGGTGCGGGCGAGCGCGATCCCCATGAGCACGGCACAGGTCACGGCCACCGCCGGGATGCGGAGCGAGAAGTCCCACATGGCGTGGAGGCCGAGCGCGATCAGGGCGCCACGCGACGCGATCGCGAACGCGGCCGAGAATCCCGGGGACAAGGAGCGAGCCGTGCCGCGGAGGGCGAGAGCGTAGAGCGCGACCGCCGCCGCCAGGAGCGGGAGCCCTCCCTCGGTCGCCCACTCGAGCCAATCGTTGTGCGCGTGATCGAACCGGAGGTCGATCTCGCCGGACTGGACCGAGGGAAACGCGCTCTCGAACGTCCCGTAGCCGTAGCCGAGCAAGGGCCGGGCGGAAACGAGACCCAGCGCGTCGCGCCAGACCGCGGGGCGGCCGGTGCGACCGAAGATCTCGTCCCGGACCGTCAGGAACCGCTCGCCCGGCGCCTGCGACATCTCGAGGGTCAGGAGGATGCCGAGCACCACGACGCCGAGCGCTCCGGTCCAGCGCGCGGCCCGCGAGCCCCGATACCGGACGAGCACGACCGCCGTCCCCGCGATCGCCGCGAGGAGGCCGCCTCGGGAGTGTGAGAGCAGGAGGCCCATCCAGATCAGGGCGGAGGCGACGACCGCGAGGACGCGCAGGATGTCGCTACCGGACGCGTCGACCGCTCGCTCGCGCCACGAGCGGACGCGGCGGCCGCGTCCCTCCCGCGGCGACGAGATCGCCAGCACGAGCGCCACCGGAAGCGCCATCGCGAGGAACGTCGCGAAATGATTGCGGTTGATGAACGTCCCGGTCGCGCTGTCGAGGTAGTACTTCTTCGCGAACGCGAAGATGTGCTGCCGCCCGGAGAGGTACTCGCCGGAGCCGTAGACGGACTGGAAGACGGCGCTCCCCACGAGGACGGCGCCGAGCCGACGCCGGGACGCGCCCGTCTCGAAGGCCACGGCCGCCGTCAGCCCGATCAGCACGTACGCGGCCACCCTGAGGATCGCGTCGGTGGTTTCCGGCGGAGCGACGCTCCAGGCCACCGCGGGGGGATGCGGCAGGCCGAGATAGGGCAGGAGCGGGCGCAGCAGGCCGGCCGACGGGTTCCACCGCGCCGCGAAGGACGGGGGGATCGGGACCAGCTGGATGAGTCCCCATCCGAGCAGCATCAGGCAGATCGCCAGGGCGGCGCGGGGCACGCTAGCGGCCCGCTCCGGGTCCCTCGACACGATCCACAGCGCGCCGAGGCCGAGCGCGAGCGCTCCGAGCTCGAGGAGGAAGACGGAGCCCGGCTGGACCGATCCGAACGGCAGCGGTGCCGCGACGAGGAGCGCCAGGACGCCGAGCCGGAGGAGGCGGAGCAGCAGGCCGTGCGTCACGCCCGCGTACGGTGGCGGCGGCGGGCGCGGGACTCGGACGAGCGGGGCTTCGACTCCCCGGGCTCGTCCCGGTGGTAGCGGTAGTAGTAGTAATTCCCGAACCGCTCGACGACCGCGTTCAGCACCGCGCCGAGAATTCGAGCCCGCGACTGCCGCAGCCGCTTCACGCCCGAGGAGAGTGACTGGTGGATCGTGCGCCCCTCGCGCGCCACGAGGATGGTCGCGTCCATGCACGTGGCGAGCAGCACGGCGTCGGCCATCTGGAGGAGGGGAGGCGAGTCGAAGAAGACGTGATCGAACGGTCCCACCGTCTCGAGGCTCTCCATGAACGCCTCGAGGGCCTTCGAGGCGAGCAGCTCGGACGGATTGGGCGGGACCGGCCCGCTCGTGACGACCTGGAGGTTGGGCACGCCCGAGTCGCGCACGACCTCCTCGACCGGCGCGTTTCCGGACAGGAAGCTCGACAGCCCGATCTCGTTCGTGATCCCGAAAACCTTGTGGACGCGCGGGCGCCGCAGGTCGGCGTCGACGATCACCACCCGGCGCCCGATCTGCGTGAGCGCGATGGCGAGGTTCGTGATCACGGTCGACTTGCCGTCGAGCGGCTCGCACGAGGTCACGACGACGTGGCGAGGGGCGCGCTCGGGCGAGGCGAGCAGGAACGCCGTGCGCAGGCTCTTGAACGCCTCTGCGAACGACGATCGGGAGTCGGTGTGACACGCGACGTCGGCGGCGTACTGGCTTCCCGACGTCTTCTTCTCGCCCTCGCCGACGACGTGCAGCGTCTGGTAGAGCGGGATGAAGCCGAGCGCGGGAACGCCGGCATGCCGCTGGATGTCCTGCTCGGTCTTGACCGTGTTGTCGGCGTAGTTGAGCAGGAGCGCGGCACCGGCGCCGAGCAGGAGCCCGAAGAGCACCGACAGCGCGAGGTTGAGCGGCTTGTTCGGCTTGAAGGGGGCGCGGGGGATCTCGGCGCGGTCGACGATCCGCATGTTGCTCGCCGGGCCGCCCTTCAGCCGGCTCGTGGTGTCGGTCTCACTCTGCCGTGTGAGAAGGTCGTTAAGAATCTTCCGCTTCGTCTCGATGTCGGCTTTGAGGCCGGCGTACCCGATCGCGTTGCCGGCGACGCGCTGCACCTCGATCTTCTGCGCGTCGACCTGGCGGCCGAGGTTCTCGACCTCGTCGCGCACTTTCGCGTACTCGGCCTTGGCGACCGATCGGACCTGGCGGGCGATCGTGTCAGTTTCGACCTCGAGGCGATTCGCCGCGCCGTCGAGCTCCTCCTGCATCTGTTGGAGGGGGGGCCAGTCCGCCTTGAACCGTTCTGCGGCCTGGTTGTAGCGGCGCTCGATGTCCGCGTACTGCATCTTGAGGTCGGTGATCAACTGGCTCTGGAGCACCTCGGGGAGGGAGTCCGGATCGCCGTTGGCGACCGCCTCGTAGCGGGCCTGTGCCACAGCGAGGCGTCCGCGCGCCTCAATGTACCTGGCGTTCATGTCGCCCAGAGCCTTCTCCGCGATGTTCTGTGTAGAGTCGGAGAGCGAGAGGATCTCCTTCTGCTTGCCCTCGTCTTGGAGCTCCTGTTCCTCTTTGGCGATTTCTGACTGAAGCCGCCCGACCTGGTCAGTCAGGAATTCGCGGGCTTGGTCCGAAGTCGTGTAACGGGTCGTGGTGTTGAACGTTTCGTAGGCATCGGCAACCGCATTCGCAGCGTCGGCGGACAATTGCCGATCGCGGTCTTCGAACGTGAGCCGCACGAGCTTGCTATTGCGCACCGGCTCGACCGTAAGGCGCTGGGCCATGAAATTGGTGGGGGCGAGCCAAGTGTCCGGCGGCCCAGTTGCGCCCGCACCGCCCGAGAACAGGTTCGCACCCCAGGCAATCAAGCGCCCGATCGGTGTTCCTTTGCGCTGGGCGCACGTGGGGCGGTTCGGCAGGTCGAGCTTTTGGGCGGCGATTCTCAGGACGGTCCGGCTCTGAAGCACCTTGTACTGCGTCTGGTAGAAATCCTGGTATTCGTAATAGTCCGACCCCGTAAGCTGGCCAAAGTTGAGCGCCTCCGGTGCGTTGCGCTCGATCTGGATCGTCGCGGTC
>DATKHQ010000315.1:0-5297 GCA_035510175.1 Candidatus Sulfotelmatobacter sp.
GTCTCGTCGCCATGGGGCTCGCCGGGGCCGCCTGGGGGACCGGAGACCTCGCGGAGCGGGCCATCCATTCTCTTGATCTCGGTGAGAAGTCGTCGATCGCGTCGATCGTCGTCATTGCCGCCGGGGTCGTGGCCATCCTCCACCGGGCGAATCGGGCCCTCGAGGCCCGGCGTTGAACGCGGCCGTCGCCGAGGCCGAGAGACGGCAGGAGGTCCGCGAGGCGGCCACCGCCTGGAGAGACGCCGAGGCGATCGACGACGTGACGCTTCGTGCGATCGTCGCGCGCTACGCCGACGACCGCGTCCGCTTCGCCCTCTGGCTTCGGATTCTCGCAGGCGTGGCGACGTTCATCGGAGGGGTCGCCCTGGCGGTGCTGGTCGTGCTCATCCTCTGGGCGAACAGCGACCCCGCCACGAACTCGCTCGAATTCGCGATCGTTGCAGTGATCTCGACGATCGCGACCGAATGGATGACGCGATCGAAGCGTCGTGCCCAGGGCGGGATCGAGGAAGCCACGGCCGTGCTGGCCGTGCTGTTCGCGACGGTTGCCGTCGCACTGCAGATCCGAGGATTCCCGATCAACGCCATTCTCCTGACGGCGACCGCCATCTGTCTCGCGGCCGGTTGGCGCTGGGGATATCCGCTGTTCGCGCTTGCCGCGACGATCAGCGGCGCGTGCTGGCTTGCCCGGTTCCCGCACGGGCGCACGCTCTGGTTGCTCGGATCGATCGCCAACGTGTACATAGCCGAGCGCGCGGCGCGATCGGAACGGCTCGCCCCGTCCCACCGGCGATCGGCCCGTGTGTTTCTGGCCGGGGCGCTTGTCGCCGGATACCTCGCCATCAACCTGTGGAGCGTCGATGAGAGCTACGTCGAGGCGGTGGTGGGAGACCGCCCGACGCACGGCTGGCCCGCCTGGATTCGACTCGCAGCCAGCGTCGCGACAGCATTGGCTCCGATCGTGGTCCTTGCTTTCGGCGTAGTCCGCAAGAACAGGGAGGCCCGCGTTCTCGGCGCTCTCTTTCTGGTGGCGAGCCTCGCGACGCTACGCCATTACAGGCCAATCCTGCCGACCTGGCTCGCGCTGACGCTCGGCGGGGCCGCAGCCTGGGCCATCGCGCTCGCAATAAAGCGCTGGCTCGACAACGCTCCGGGCCGGGAGCGATACGGTTACACGACGGACCCACTTTTCGTCCCGCGGCGGTCTCGTGAGATCGCCGAGGTCGCGGCGGTGACCGCGTCGCTCGGTCCGGCTCCTCCCCGGACGTCCGGCGGCGGGTTCCAGCCGGGCGGAGGCGTCTCCGGAGGCGGGGGTGCGGCGGGCGGTCCCTGATAGAATCCGCCCATGCTTCCGAACAAAACGATCAGCGAGCTCGACTTCGGGCCCGCGGGCTCCGTCGATGCGTCGCTCTCGGAGCGGGCACGGGGGCTCGTCGGCTCCGAGATCCTGAAGATCGCCGGCGAGATCCGCGCGATGGTCGCGGCGGGCAAGCCGGTGTGCAATCTGACCGTCGGCGACTTCAATCCGGGGTACTTCCCGATCCCTCCGGCCCTGCTCGAGGCGGTCCACGGCGCGTACGCGGCGGGGGAGACGAACTACCCGCCCTCCGACGGGATCCTGACGCTGCGGCAGGCGGTGGCGGAGTTCACCGCGCGCGAGTTCGGGGTCAAGTACCCGGTCGCGTCGGTCGTGATCGCGAGCGGCGCGCGCCCCGTCCTCTACGGCGCGTACCGCTGCGTTCTCGATCCCGGCGACACGGTCGTCTACCCGGCGCCGTCGTGGAACAACAACCACTACTCGTGGCTCTCCTCCGCCAACGGGATCTGCGTGCACACCGACGTCGAGCACGGATTCCTTCCGACCCTCGCCGATTTGCGCCCGCATCTGGCAAAGGCGCACCTGCTGGTGCTCAACACGCCGCTCAATCCGTCGGGCACCGTGATGGACCCGAAGGTCACAGCCGCGATTGCACAGGCCGTGGCCGAGGAGAACGAGAAGCGCACGAAGGCGGGTGCGAAGCATCTGTTCCTGCTCTTCGATCAGGTGTACGGATCGCTCACCTTCGGGGCTCGCAAGCACGAGCACCCCGCAGCGCTCGTCCCGGAGTGCGCGCCGTGGGTGATCACGGTCGACGGGATCTCGAAGTCGCTCGCCGCGACCGGCCTGCGCGTGGGATGGGTCCTCGCGGCCCCCGAGGTGTCCGCACGGATGCGCGACTACCTCGGCCACGTCGGCGCCTGGGCGCCGCGGCCGGAGCAGGTGGCGGTCGCGAAGTTCCTGCAGAACACGGCCGCCGTCGACGCCTTCCGGCGCGAGATGGACGCGCGGGTGCGCGAGCGCCTCGAGAGTCTCTACGAGGGTTTCTCTGCGCTCCGCTCCCAGGGGCTTCCCGTCCGCTGCGTGGAGCCGCAGGGCGCGATCTACCTCTCGCTCCAGATCGACGTCGTCGGAAAGTCGCACGACGGCACGCGCATCGCAGGGAACGAGGCGATCCGCAAGCTACTGCTCGACCACGCGGGGCTCGCCGTGGTGCCGTTCCAGGCGTTCGGCCTCGCGGACGAGACCGGGTGGTTCCGCCTCTCGGTCGGCGCGGTCACTCACGACGAGATCGCGCAGATGTTCCCGCGCGTGAAGGCGCTGCTCGCTCGCTTGCGCTAGGGAATTGGTACCGGCGCGTGGATTTGAACCACGGACCTAGGGATTATGAGACCCTCGCTCTACCCCTGAGCTACGCCGGCACCCGGAAAACCGTCGCACTCTAGCAGCGGACCGGGGGCGGCCTCAACGGGGGAGCGCCGCGCGCTATAATCCCCGCCGTATCACGAAGTTCGCTCCGCTCCGCAGCCACGGAGAGCCGCGTGCCCGATCCCGTCTGCACCGTCTGCGAGAAGCCCGAGTCCGAGTCGCGGCTGATGCGCTGCCCGATCTGCTTCAAGTACGTCTGCGCCGAGCACGAGTTCCACTACAGCGGCCGCGTTTTCTGCGGCAAACACTGCGCCGAATACTTCTTCTTCGCCGACGCGGACGACTAGACCCCGTCCGCCCGGATCGAGACGACGCCATGTTCCCGACGACTCGCCCGCGGCGCCTCCGGCGCTCGCCCGCGCTCCGCGAATTGGTCCGCGAGACGCGCGTCCACCCCGGAGATCTCGTCTACCCGCTCTTCGTGCGCTCCGGCAAGGGGGTCAGGACCGAGATCGGCGCGATGCCTGGGCAGTTCCACTTCTCGGTCGACACGCTCGTGGAGGAGGTGGGGGCGGCGATCGGCGATGGCGTCCGCTCGGTGCTCCTGTTCGGGATCCCCGACCGGAAGGACGAGCAGGGCTCCGAGGCGTGGGCCGAGGGAGCCGCGGTCCAGACGGCGGTCCGCCACCTGAAGAAGGCATACGCCGATCTGATCGTCATGACCGACGTCTGCCTGTGCGAGTACACGAGCCACGGGCACTGCGGGCTCGTGAAGGACGGGCGGGTCCAGAACGACCCGACGCTCCCGCTCCTCGCGAAGGCGGCGCTCTCCCACGTCCAGGCGGGGGCGGACATCGTCGCCCCCTCCGACATGATGGACGGGAGGGTCGGCGCGATCCGCGAGGCGCTCGACGGGGCGGGCTTCGAGGAGACGGCGATCCTCGCGTACGCCGCCAAGTACGCGTCGGCGTTCTACGGGCCTTTCCGCGAGGCGGCGGGGTCGGCGCCGCAGTTCGGCGACCGGCGCGCCTACCAGATGGACCCGGGAAACGGCGACGAGGCGCTCCGCGAGGTCGCGCTCGATCTCGAGGAGGGCGCCGACCTGGTGATGGTGAAGCCGGCGCTCCCGTACCTCGACGTCGTCCGCCGGGTGAAGGACGCCTTCGGCGTCCCCGTCGCCGCGTACAACGTCAGCGGCGAGTACTCGATGCTGCTCGCCGCGGCGGCGCACGGGTGGATCGAGCGCGAGCGGGCGATCCTCGAGACGCTCACGTCGATCAAGCGCGCCGGGGCCTCGATCATCCTCACGTACCACGCGCGCGAGGCGGCGCGCCTGCTCCGTTGACCATGCGGCCCGCCGCCGACGCCCGCCAGCGCCCCTTGTTCTCGGCCTCGGCCCTGGCGGCCCCTCCGTCCGCGCTCTCGCGTCTGCGGGCGCTCGCCGCCGAGCCCGCGAGCGGGCCCGTTCCGCCGCGGGGCCGGCTCGACGAGGACGCCGCGGTGCTCGAGCGCCTGCGCGGCATGGCGGTGCAGCTCGCGACGCACTTCTCGCTCCGGTACTCCGCGGTCGACGCGGAGGTCGACGGCGTCGTCGCGCATTACGGCATCTGCTACGCCGACGGCCGGATCCGGATCCGCCTGCGCCACGCCGCCACGGCGCGGCTCCTGAAGGAGTCGAGCCTCGTCGACACGCTCTGCCACGAGCTCGCTCACCTCCGGCACTTCGACCACTCGATCCGCTTCCGCCGGTTCCACCGGCGCGTGCTCGACGAGGCCCGGCGGCGCGGCTGGTACAAGCCCGGCCCCGCGGCCCGGCCCGGGCGCCAGGCGGCCCTGATCGATCTGTCCGCGTGCCGCATGGAAGGCGCCGCCCCATGAGCCGCAAGATGGACGTGCTGTTCGACGAGGCCAAGCGGCTGATCCCGGGCGGCGTCAACTCGCCGGTGCGGGGGTTCGGCGGGGTCGGCGGCGTTCCGGTATTCCTCGAGAAGGGGCACGGGGCGATTGTCACCGACGCCGACGGGCGGGAGTACATCGACTACCTCGGCTCCTGGGGCCCGCTCATCGTCGGTCACACGAACCCGCGGGTCGTCGGCGCGCTGCGGGACCAGGCGGGGAAGGGGACGAGTTTCGGCGCCCCGACCGAGCTCGAGACCGAGCTGGCGCGCCGGATCGTCGCGCGCGTGCCGTCGTGCGAGAAGGTGCGGTTCGTCTCGTCGGGGACCGAGGCGACGATGTCCGCGATCCGCCTCGCGCGGGCCGCCACCGGCCGCCCGATGGTCGTCAAGGCCGACGGCTGCTACCACGGCCACGTCGACTCGCTGCTCATCCGGGGAGGCTCGGGGCTGCTGACGCTCGGGATCCCCGGCACGCCGGGGGTTCCCGCCGAGCTCGCCGCGTTGACGCTCGCGATGCCGTTCAACGACGCCGCCGCGGCCGCGCGGGTCGTCGAGGCGCACGCCCAGAGCATCGCCTGCATCATCGTCGAGCCTGTCGCCGGGAACATGGGGGTCGTGCCGCCGGCGCCCCGATGGCTGAAGGCGCTGCGCGAGCTGACGTCGAAACACGGCATCGTGCTGATCTTCGACGAGGTGATGACGGGATTTCGCGT
>DATKHQ010000316.1:0-5065 GCA_035510175.1 Candidatus Sulfotelmatobacter sp.
GGACTCGGGCTTGCGCTCGACGACCTTGATGACGTTGTACCCCTTCGGCGTCTCGAACACCGGGGAGACGGTCCCCGGAGCGAGCGTGAAGGCGTACTCCTCGAACTTCGGGAACATCACGCCGCGCGGGAAGAAGCCCACGTCTCCGCCCTTGGCCGCCGTCTGGTCCTGCGAGTACTGCTTGGCGAGCGCCGCGAAGTCCGCGCCGCCGGTGGCCTTCTTCTGGGCCTCTTCCGCCCGCGCCTTGGCGTCCTTGCGGACCGGCTCCGGGTCGGTGTCGGTCGCCTTGAGCAGGATGTACTGGACGCGCGCCTGCTCGGGCATCTTGAAGGCGTCCTTGTTGGAGTCGTAGTACTGCTTCGCGGTCGCCTCGTCGACGCGCTTCGCGGACGCCACGGACTTCTCGTACATCTCGGTCTTGAGGCCGCGCTCGAGCTCGGTCCTCACGTCCGCCTCGTTCATCCCGGTGTTCTGCATCATCCGCTTGAAGTTCTCTTCGCTCCCCGCGCGCTGCCGGATGTCCTTGAGGCGCGCGTCGAGGTCGGCGGGCGCGACCTTCATGCCGGACGCGGTCGCGGCCTGGAACATCAATTCCTCGGCGATGATGTTCTCGAGGGTCTGCGCGCGCAGGCCCTGCTGGTCGACGTCGGAAAGTGCGCGGCCGCGCTGCTCGATCATCGACTTGTTGATCGCGTAGACCGAGTACGCACGGTCCGCGGTGATCGGGGCGCCGTTGACCGTGGCGACGGCCTTCTTCGGGTCGACTCCGGGCGGGATCGGATTCTGGGCCGCCGCCGGAGCAGTGCCCTGCGCCCCGGGAGCGCCGGGGGCCCCCATCGGCGCGCCGCCGCCCGCCGCGGGAGGCGCGCCACCGCCGGCCGGAGCGCCCTTCGGCACGGCTCCCGACGCGACGTCACCCTTGGCCGCGTCCTTCCCCCCGCCCGCATCGTGCGACCCGCCGCAGGCGACGGCCACGAAGGTGAGAACGGCGGCCGCAGCCGCGCGGGAGATCGGTTGCCCTGGGTATCGCATGAGCGCTCCTCGCAAAAGAGCGGATTCTAGCAGCCGGAACGGCCGAGTGCGATCATGCGCCCGATGGACCGGCCCGACGACCCGGACGCGGAAAACCCCGCCGAGGTCGCGATTCCCATCGAGGACGCGATCGATCTTCATGCCTTCGCGCCGAGGGACGTCGTCGCGGTCGTCGAGTCTTACCTCGAGGCCGCGCACGACCGCGGGTTCTCGGAGGTGCGGGTCATCCACGGCCGCGGCATCGGCGCCCAGCGCGAGGCGGTCCGATCGCTGCTGGCTCGCCATCCGCTGGTGGTGTCTTACCGGGATGCCGAGCCTGCGCGCGGCGGGTGGGGGGCGACAATCGTCACGCTCCGCCCGCCGGCCGGAGCCGCGGGTTGACCCGAGCCGCGACCGCGCCGACAATGTGAGGGTGAGCGGCAAAGTCTCCGTCGATTGTCCCTGCTGCGGAACGAAGCTCGTCGTCGATGCCGCCACCGGGACCATCCTCTCCGAAGAGCGCCCCAAGGCCGATCCCGGCGCCACCTTCGAAACCGCGATGCACGAGGTCCAGACCGGGGCGGCCCGCCGCGAGGACGCATTCTCGAAGGCCTTCGAGCGAACCAAGAACCTCGACGACCTGCTCCAGAAGAAGTTCGAGGAGGCCAAGCGCAAGGCGGCGACCGACCCCGTGACGAAACCCCGCAATCCTCTCGATTTCGACTGACGGTGGCCTGAGAGGTCCCGCCGAACGTACGTTTGTCCCTCGTGACGCATCCTGGAGCCCACGTGACGGTATCCGCTCCCTCCCGGCCGCCTCGGCGCATCCTTCTCCTCGTCCTCGCCGCGATCGTCCTGACGGTCCCGGCCGTGGCCGCCTCTCCCGCGAAACCCGCCAAGAAGAAGACCCACGGGACGCGGCGCGCGGCGGCTCCGCCCCTGGTCTGGCACGTCGAGACACTCGACGGCCAGGTCATCGACTCCCATGACGCCGACGAGCCGATCAACCCGGCGTCGGTGACCAAGGTCGCAACGACTTGGTGGGCCCTCGAGAAGCTCGGGCCGGACCATCGCTACACGACCCGGTTCGAGGCGAACGGGACGATCGATCGCGCGAAGGGGCTCCTGAAGGGGGACCTCGTCGTGCGGGGCGCGTCGGACCCCGACTTCCAGTCGGAAAACGCCTTCCTCGTCGCCGCGGCCCTCAACGCCGCGGGGGTGAAAAAGATCAGCGGCTCGGTCGTGGTCGACGGCGACTTCTGGATGGGATGGGAGAACGGGTCCGAGGGAATGATCCGCGACGCCGACCGGCGCGCGTTGACCATGGCCGCGCGGCTGAGGGGGGCCCTCGACCGTAACCGCTGGACCGGGCTGACACGGTGGAGCTGGACCCAGTACGCGGCGCGCCACGGCGTCTCGCCGAGGGTCATACCGAGCGTGCAGATCCTTGGAGGAGCGCGGTTCGATCCCAACCCGCCCTCCGGCACCGTCCTGTTCGAGCACGTCTCGAAACCGCTCGTCGAGACGCTGCGGCGGTTCAACTGTTTCTCCAACAACGATATCGAGCGCGTCGCCGTGCCGATCGGCCCGGCGACCGAGCTGTCGGTGTTGCTCGCCGACCGTCTTGTCGCCGGCGATGCCCCGGTACAAATCTCGACCGCCTCGGGCCTCGGAGAGAACCGGCTCAGTCCGCGCCAGATCGTCGCGATGATGCGCGCGTTCCGGACGTCGGCCCAGGGGATGGGTCTCGGGATCGAGCGTCTGTTGCCGGTGGCGGGATGCGACCCCGGGACGGTGACCGCGGCGTTCCCGCGCCTCGCCTCGGAGCCGTTCGCGACGTCGCTCGTCGCCAAGACCGGCACGCTCACGAGCACCGACGGCGGGATCACCGTGCTCGCCGGGTTCCTCAACACCGCGCAAGGCGAGGTGGTGTTCTGTGTCGCCGTTCCACACGCGGCGGGTAAGATTCACTCGGCGCGTCGCACCGAGGAGTCATTCTTACTCGGCCTGCTCGACCGCCGCGGCGGCGCCGCGCCTCGCACGTGCGCTCCTCCGCTCGCCACACCCGAGGACGGCGCGTCGATCGACGACCGAACCGTGGCGTCGACGACGGGCGGCGGAGGCACGTCGGCGCGCTAGCCGCGTCTGTTTCGTTTGACAGCGTCCTTCCGGTTGCTCACAATGCAGCCGTCTCGCCGCATGCGCGCGGGACACCACGAACGGAACTCGGCCCGCCGGCCGGTGCCCCTCATTTCGCACCGAGTGATGAAAGGAATCCGCATGCGTATGTCACGGTTCTGCCTCTCCCTCGCAATCGTCGCGCTCGGCGCCGCCGCGGCCGGAACGGCACGGGCGGCCGATCCGTCCACCACCACCTCCGTTCCGACGAAGGCGCCGTCCGGCATCGCGGACCGTCTGTTCCTCTCGTTCGCGCAGGACGCCGCGATCGTCCCGTCCCAGTGGTGGGAGGGTCAGATCGAATACGACGACCGGGCCCCGAACTTCCCGGTCAACGCGTTCATCGGCCGGGCGGTGGTCGCCTTCCAGCCGTGGAAGAACATCGAGATCGGCGGGCGCGTGGGCCTGGGCAACACGAGCGCCAACGACGACCTCCCGTCCGGCACCGGAGCCACGGATCTCGACGCCTACGCCAAGTACTACTTCGGGAACGCCCTCGACCATACCGACTTCACCGCCGGCCTCCTGCTCACCATCCCGACCGGGGACGACCACTCCGGCCTCGGGTTCAATTCCTTCGCCGAGCAGATCTTCGGAGGCGTGCGTTACCGGCTGGACAATGCGCTGATCGGCGGGCACGTCGGATTGAGGCTCAACGGAAACGGCAGCTTCCAGGGCGTCGACCTCACCGGCAAGACGTCGTTCGAGCTGGCCGGCAACGTCGTGATCCAGACCTCCAAAACCGTCGGCGTGGTCGGCGAGATCCGGGTCGAGACCGAGCGGTTCGACGGCCAGGATTCGATCGTCGAGGCCCTGGCCGGCGTGAACTGGAAAGCGTTCGGCCGCGGGATGATTCGCGCGGCGCTCGGCGGCGGTCTGACCGACGCGGCGCCGAACTTCCGAGTCATTGCGAGCTACGCCTACACCTTCTGAAGATGACGGGCCCGGCGCGGGCGCGATGGCCTTTACTCGTTGGCGCCCTCGCTCTCGCGACGCACGTCGGCGCGCTGCGGAACGGGTTCGCGCTCGACGACGTTCCGCTCGTCGCGGATAACCCTGCGATCCGGTCGCTCGCCGGTGCGAGCGCGGCCTTCGTCTCGCCGTACTGGAACGTCCCGGGGGAGAGGTACGGCCTGTACCGCCCGCTCACGATCGTCTCGCTCGCCGTCAATCGCGCCCTCACCGCCCCCGGCCCGGCCGGATTTCATGGCGGCAACCTCCTGCTGCACGCGGCCGCCGCGGCACTGGCGTGGCTCACGCTGCGCCGCGTGTGCACGCACTACGGAGCGGCGCTCGCCGCGGCCGGGCTGTTCGCCGTCCTCCCGATCCATACCGAGGCGGTCGCCAACATCGCCGGCCGCGCGGAGCTGCTCGCGGCGGTGCTGGTGCTTTGCGCCTGGCTCGCGCACCGGCGCGCTCGCGACACCGGAAGGTCGGCCGTACTCCCCGCGGTGCTCTACCTCGGAGCGCTCCTCTCGAAGGAGAGCGCGGTCCTGGCGCCGGCCCTGTTCGCCTGTGACGACGCCCTCGGGGAGCAAAGACCCCTCGCATCCCGCTACGCCCCCTACGCGGGGGCGCTGGCCGTGGCGGCCGTCCTCCGCCTCGTGGCGCTCGGCCCGCACCTGTCGGCGGAGAGCGCCATCCCGCTCGACAACCCTGCCGCCGCGGCGGGCGCGGGTGCGCGGGTCCTCACCGCTCTCTGGGTCCAGGCGAGGCTGCTGTTCCTGTGCGTCTGGCCGAAGACCCTCGTGTGCGACTACTCGTTCGACGCGATTCCGGTCGTGCGCGATTGGCTCGAGCCGCGCGCGCTCGGCGGCCTCGCCGTCTTCGGGGCGCTCCTTGCACTCGCCATCGCCGCGTGGCGGCGGTCGCGCCC
>DATKHQ010000317.1:0-4611 GCA_035510175.1 Candidatus Sulfotelmatobacter sp.
CACCGCGACGTTCGTCCCGTACGAGAAGCCGCGCGAGGTGGAGATCCCGACCGTGCTCGGCACGACCGATACCATGACCGCGCCCGGTCTCGTGCGCTTCACGGTCGCGGGGCACGAGTACACACTCGAGCCCGTGGTCGAGGATCCGAAGGACCCCTCGCTCTGGTTCATCTTCAAGGACGCGACCAGCGGCAAGGACACCTACGTCGCCGGCCGCTTTCTGTACTCCGACATGCCGAAGGACGGGAAGGTCGTGGTGGATTTCAACCAGGCCTACAACCCGCCCTGCGCCTTCACGCCGTACGCAACCTGCCCGCTCCCGCCGAAGGAGAACATCCTCCCGATCCGGGTGGAGGCGGGGGAGAAGGCTTTCGCCGGCGGGCACCACTGATCCTCCCCGACGCCGCGGCGCTGTTTGACACCCCGACGGCGCCGGGATAACTTCGCCACGGCCATGACGTCCTTGCGCCGGCTCAGAGTGCTCCTTTCGGGCGGCCTCGCCGTCGCCCTGGCGCTCCTCGTCCTCGCGTCGGGGCTCGAATCGGCGTGGCACGCGCACGTGCCGCACGCCACCGTGGCCTCGGGGGCGGCGCTCCACAGCATCGACGACAACGACAACGATCCGAGCTGCTCGTTCTGCCGCCTCGCCCACCAGGTCTCCGCGGTGCCGACCGTGCCGGCCGTGCTCGTGCGCCCGGTCGAGCCGGACCTGAGGCCCGTGCCGATTCCCGCGGCGCACACCGCCCTCGGGATCGCGACCTCCTGCTCCCCGCGCGCTCCTCCCGCATCGCCCGTCGTCTGACGCTTCGCTCCCAGGGCTGATTCGGTTCGGCGCGCCGCGCGTGGCGGCGCGCGGAGGAGCACTTGGCAATGACATCGTTTCCGGCGCGGAGGATCTCCGCGCTCGCGACCGCGGCTCTGATGGCGACCGCCGTGGCCGCTCAGGGCGTCCCGGCGCCGTCACCATCGCCGACGCCGGCACCGGCACCGGCGCCCGCGCCCGTCACGATCGTGTCGGGCGCGGCGGGGAAGAACTACCTCAACCTCTCGTTCGACGCCCTCATGGCCGTCGGAGCCTCGACCGAGCCCAACGTCGAGGGGCTCGAGAGCGGCGGACACGATCCGGCCCAGCGCGGCTTCACGTTCCAGAACGGCGAGGTCGTCTTCGACGGCGCCGTCGACCCGTACTTCCGCGGGACCGCGAACGTCGTCTTCCGCGTCAACCCCGAAGGGGGGACCGAGGTCGAGCTGGAGGAGGCGTACGCGGTGACGACCTCGCTCCCGCAGAACCTCCAGGTCAAGGCCGGGCAGTACCTGACCGAGTTCGGGCGGATCAACGCGACGCACCCGCACACGTGGGATTTCGTGGACCAGCCGCTGGCGATCGGCCGGATGTTCGGCGGGGACGGCCTCCGCAGCGTCGGCGCGCGCCTCTCGTGGCTGATGCCGGTGCCGTTCTACTCGGAGCTGATCGTCGGCGTGCAGAACGCGAACGGGGAGACCGCGACCAGCTTCGGCGGGGTCGCCGGCGACACGATGTTCGGCCGTCCGGTCGACCCGCAACAGGTCAAATCGCTTTCCGATCTGCTGATCGCGCCGCGGTACGACGCCTCGTTCGACGTGACCGACACGCAGACGATGGTCGTGGGGGCGTCGGGCGCGTTCGGACCCAACGGCGCCGGCGGCGACACCTCGATCGGCGGCGTCGACGTGCTCTGGAAATGGAAGTCGGCGCGCGCGCAGAAGGGGTTCCCGTTCGTGAAGGTGCAGGCGGAAGGCCTCATGCGGCGGTACGGCGCCGAGGCGACCGCGACGCTTCCGGCGGAGACGTTCGAGGACCACGGCGCCTACGGCCAGGTCGTCTGGGGCGTCAAGCCGATGTGGACCGTCGGCGCGCGGTACGACACCACAGGGGGAGACGTCGGGGACGACCCGACCGATCCGCGTTTCCTTCCCCGCCGGCGCGCGGCGCTCCAGGGGACCTGGTACCCGACCGAGTACTCGAAGCTTCGCCTTCAGTACGCCTACGATGATCGGAGCGGCGGGCTGTCCAACGCCCAGTCGGTCTGGCTGCAGTTCGAGTTCCTGCTGGGCGCGCACGCCGCGCACAAGTTCTAGGGAGGTCACGTCATGAGTCCGAAATCGATTCTGGCGCTCGCCGCGGCGGCGCTGATCGCGACCGACGCCGCCGCGACCCTGCGCGTGGTGGCCACCACTCCGGAGTACGGCGCCATCGCGGCCGCGATCGGCGGCCCGAAGGTCAGCGTGGCCACGCTCGCGAAAGCGACGGAGGACCCGCACTTCGTCGACGCCAAGCCGAGCCACGTCGTCACGCTGAACCGCGCCGACGTGCTCATCGAGGGGGGCGCGGAGCTCGAGGTCGGGTGGCTTCCGCCGCTCGTCGACGGCGCGCGCAACGCGAAGATCAACGCGGGATCTCCCGGCCGCGTCCGCGCCAGCGAGGGGATCGCGCTCGTCGACGTGCCGGCGGCGCTCGACCGCTCGATGGGCGACCTCCACGCGGCCGGCAACCCGCACTTCATGATGGACCCCATGAACGGACGGACGGTCGCGAAGCACATCGCGGACGTCTTCTGCTCGCTCGACGCGGCGTCGTGCGCGACCTACAAGGCCAACCTTGACGCCTTCGACGCGGCGCTCGACGCGAAGATGGCGGAGTGGACCGCGACGCTCGCCCCGTTCAAGGGGACCGCGATCGTCACCTACCACCCGACGTGGAAGTATTTCGCCTCGCGCTTCGGCCTGGTGTCGGACATCTACCTCGAGCCGAAGCCCGGCATCCCGCCCTCGCCGCCGCATCTCGCGGAGGTCATCCAGAAGATGCAGGCGGGGAACATCCACGTGATCCTCGTCGAGCCCTTCCAGTCCCGCAAGACCGCGGAGGCCGTCGCCGACAAGGCCGGCGGCACCGTCGTCGACGTCTGCCAGTTTCCCGGCGGGCTGCCGGGGACCGACAACGACTACCTGAAGCTGCTCGACGTCGACGTGAAGGCGATCGCGGCCGCGCTCGGCGCGAAGCGGTAAGGGGGCGCCATGGAGGTCTTCACCCTCTGGCTCTGGCCGCTCGTCGCGCTGATCGTGCTGCCGGGGTTGCTCGTCTACTTCGGCCTCCACGTCGTCCAGCGCGGGATCATCTTCGTCGATCTGGCGCTGGCGCAGATCGCGGCGCTCGGCGTCTGCGTCGCGGTCGCCCTTGGCGCGCACCCGGGCCACGACGTCCTCCCGTACGTGCTCTCGGTGGTCTTCACCCTGCTCGGCGCCGCTCTGTTCGCCTGGACGCGGTTCCGGCACCCGCGCGTCCCGCAGGAGTCGATCATCGGCATCATCTACGTGGTCGCCGCGGCCGCCGCGACGCTGGTGCTCAGCCACAGCGCCGAAGGGGACGAGGCCATCAAGAACCACCTGGTCGGCAACCTCCTGCTGGTCTCGAAGGCGGAGGTGCTCCGGACCATCGGCCTCTTCGCGGCCATTGCGCTCATTCACCTTGCGCTCCGGAAACGATTCCTGATGCTCACCTTCGACGAGGAGGGGGCACGTCACCGGGGGATCTCGATCCGGACGTGGGATTTCATCTTCTACGCGACCTTCGGGTTGACCGTCACCAGCTTCGTCCAGATCACCGGGGTCTACCTGGTCTTCTCGTACCTCATCGTCCCGGCGGTGTGCGGGGCGCTCCTGACCGGCCGGATCCGCAACCGCCTGATCATCGGCTGGGTCGTGGCGCTGATCGCCGGTATGGCGGGCCTGATCCTGTCGGTCAAGCTCGAGACGCTCGATCTCCCGACCGGGCCGACGATCGTCTGCTGCTTCGGCCTGATGCTGATCCTCGCCGCGATCGCGTGGCGCCTGCGGCAGGTACGGACGTGAATTGGGGACATTCTGCCTTTCTCTCCTGCTAGACAGTCCCTCTCTTCTTGCTCGGCTCCCCGGATGCCGCCTCGCTGCGAAGAGTAGGGACTGTCTAGCAGGAGAGAAAGGCAGAATGTCCCCAATTCACCGCCGGACCAGATCCGACGGGACCACGGGTCGCTGCAGAAGGTCGTAGTACCGTTCCCTGCGGTCGGGTCCGGTTCCGATCCAGTTGCGGACGAGGTCCTCGCCGAGCGTGTAGTTGTAAATGTACGAGCGGTACGTCCGCGTGAACTCGATCGACTTCTTCGCCCGGTCCGCGTCGACCAGGCCGTAGCGGACCAAGAACGCCTCGACCTCGTCCTCCGGCCGTCCCTCATCGAGAAGCAGGCGCGCTGCCTCTTCGCGGACGAAGCGGAGCGGCCGCATCGCGTCGCGGACGCGGTCCGAGGCGAGAACCGCGGCGGGGGAGAGTCCGGCGATCGGGGCCAGGGTCTCCGTCAGGACGCGCCGCCGCTCGTCGTCGGAGAAGAGGATGTCCTCTCCGACGTTGGCGGTCCCCTCGGCGAGGATCGACTGCGGGGAGAACAGGGGATAGATCGTGTACTCGATCCAACCCTTCCCCCTCACGAGCTTCTCCTCCAGGAGGACGTTGTAGACGTGGTGCCCGGGGTACCCCTCGTGGCACATCGTCGCGAGCAGGGCGTTCAGCTCGGTCGGAAGATCGGTGTTCAGCTCGAT
>DATKHQ010000318.1:0-11764 GCA_035510175.1 Candidatus Sulfotelmatobacter sp.
CTAGACATCATGGATTGACCGACCCATCCGCAGGCCGTGGATTACGCTCGGCGGCGGATGAAGCACACCGTGGCGCAGAGCCACATACGGAGGGTCGGTCATGAAGAAGTGTACGCTTTTCATCGGACTCGATGACTCGAAAGACACGATTGAGGTCGCGGTCGCGGAGGGTGTGCCCGGTGGCGAGGTCCGCGATTTTGGCTCCGTCCCAAACACGCCGGAGAGCCTGGCGAAGCTTGTCAGACGCCTTGGTCGCCCCAAGGACCTGTTCTTCGCGTATGAGGCAGGGCCGTGTGGCTACGGGACCTACCGGACGCTACTGGGGTTGGGAGCCAGCTGCCTGGTGGCGGCTCCGAGCAAGACGCCTCGCCGACCCGGTGAACGGATCAAGAACGACCGACGAGATGCACGGACCCTCGCGAAGCTCCACCGCGCCAGCGAATTGACTCCGATCTGGGTGCCCGACGCACCGACGGAGGCGATGCGAGATCTCACGCGTGCGCGGGAGGACGCCAAGTACGCGCAGACTCGAGCTCGCCAACGCCTCTTCGCGTTCCTGCTTCGGCACGGCCGCCGATACCCCGGGCGCACAACCTGGTCCGCTCCGCACTTTCGCTGGCTTCGGACACAAAGCTTCGACCACCCAGCGCAGCAGATCTGCATGGAGGAGTACCTCTTGGCGATCGAAGAGGCGACGAATCGTGTCGCCCGCTTGGATCAGCAGATCGAGCAGCTGGTGCCGCAGTGGACGATGCGGCCTGTGGTCCGTGCGTTGACAGCACATCGCGGGGTGAATCTTCTGGCTGCGTCCACCCTCATCGCCGAGTTGGGCGACCTGACTCGGTTCGATAAGCCCCGCACCCTGATGGCTTTCGTCGGCCTGGTGCCTTCGCTGACGGCCAGCGGTCTAGAGCGGCGCACGGGACGCATCACAAAGACGGGTAACGCGCACGCTCGGCGCTGTCTTATCGAGTCGGCCTGGGCATTCCGACATCCCGCGAGGCGATCGAACCACTTGCAACGACGGTTGGAAGGTCAACCTCAGGATGTACAGGATTTGGCCTGGAAGGCCCAGGTACGACTGTGCGGTCGCTACCGACGACTCACCGCCCGTGGCAAGCAACACAACAAAGTCATCTGTGCGGTTGCCCGAGAGCTCGTCGCCTTTCTGTGGGCAACAGCTCGCACGGTGGCCGTGCCGGCGTGATCTAGAAGGGGCGGCTGAAGATGACGGGTCGGGTCGGCCACGGTACCGGGAGAACCCTCGGACGCACTATGTGCGGCCCAGGCGACTGTGCCGTGCACGACACTAGAGCGAGGCAGCTCCCAGACGGAACGATGACCGGTGGTACCCAACCCACGCATATCAGAGGGATCGACCGTCGAAAGAAGGTCCCCTCGACCCGTCATCTCCAGCCGCCCGAACCCCGAGCCAGACAGCCCGCCGCTCAGGCGGCGATTGACAGGTCAATCCATATCAGTGCGTCGTCCCCTCACACGGCCCAGTCGAACCGGGCAGGGTCGGCGTCGGGGGGAGGCAGCTCGGCGAAGCCGTCGGCCGGCACGCGCTGGTGCGCGCCGTCCTCCCGCTCGATCTCGACGGCGAAACGGACAGCCTCCGAGAGCCCTCCCAGCCGGTCGAGCGGGATCGCGGCCTCGAGGATCCGGTCGAGCCGCGTGCGCAGCGCCCCCGCATCCTCCCCCGAGCGGGCGGAAAGCGTGAGCTCGGGCTTCTCCGCGACCCGGACGGTCAGCGTCGTCCCGTCGAGCGCGCCGCGCTCGAACGGATCGACGCGGAGGAACAGCGTCGCCCCGTCGCTCCCGAACAGGAGCTGACGGACCAGGCGCGCCGAGGACTGCATCGCGCCGTACACCGCCTCGACGCGGCCGGCGGCCTGCCACTCGAAGTAGTCGGTCACTCGCCCGTCGAGGTTCGCGCGCACCGGCCCGGTGGGCCGGATATGCGGGACCGCGCGGGCCCGGCGCAGCGGCTCGCGGACCCGGTCCGGCACGTCGGCCCCGGCCTCCTCGTACGCCGCGCGCAGCTTGTCGCGAAACGCCGCGTCGAACTCCGCCGCGTACTCGGTATGGTGATCGTCGCCGAACCACCAGAACCAGTCGCTCCCCTCCGCCGAGAGAAGCGCCCGCCAGGCCGGGTCGTGCGCGTCGGGCGCGCCTCGCGCCCGGAAGACCGCATCGCGCGCCGCCGCGAGCAGCTCCCACGCGCGGTTCTTCTCCTCGTGCCCGATCCACGTCGCGAGGTTCCTGTAGATCCACGAGCCGGCCGCCACGCGCGGGAGGTCGCGCGGCGGCGCTCCCGCCGCGGCTTCCGACGCGGTGACGGTCGACAGCCCGGGCTCGGCGGCGATCGCGCCGTAGAGGGCGTCGAAGAAGGGGACGCCGTGATCGGGGTAGTGCTCCCAGGCGTTCTCGCCGTCGAGAATGACGCTCGCGACGTACGCGGTGCCGTCGTCCGGCAGGAGGCCGCGCAGGTAGGTCAGGCGGCCGAGGAAATCTCCCGCCGCGTCCGCCGGAGCGCGCGCGGCGTAGCGGAAGCCGATCCGGTCCGACAGATCGTGATCGCGAAAGAGCAGCACGGGACCGCTCCCGTGGCGCCACGGCCTGTACAGGGTCTCGGCGCGCCGCCGTTCGGCGGCCTCTCGGTCCGCGGGCGCGTCCTCGCCGAGCGAGGCGAACAGCACGTCCTCGTCGCTGGCGGCCCACTTCCACCCGGCGAGGCCCATGCGGTGGAGCGCCGCCTCGGAGATCGCGCCCTCGCTCGGCCAGCCCCCTTCCGGGCGCCGCCCGAACGTCGCGGCGAACCCGTCGAGCGCCATGGCGAGCTGGAGGTCGGCGTCCTCGGGATGGCGGAACGTCACGCCGGGGAGATCGAGACCCGGCAGCGCCTCGTGGGCGCTCGCGAAATCACACAGCAACGGAAGGATAGGGTGGTAGTACGGCGTCACCGAAAGCTCGATCCGTCCCTCGGCATGGAGGCGGTGCCAGAGCGGGATGACGGTTCCGAGGAACTTCTGCTGGCGATCGAGGAGCGCGTGCTTGTCGTCCTCGGTGAACCCTCGCCCCTTCCCCCGCAGGCGCGTCAGCAGCGGGTCGGAGGTCAGCGTCGGCCCGCTCCAGGCCAGGTGGAAGAGGACCTGGAGATCCCGCAGCGCCCCGTCGTCGAACCGGGCGACCACCGCGCGCGGGATCTCCGCCGCGCGTGCCGTGCCGCGCAGGTCATAGAGCTCGTTCAGCCGCCGCAGCCCCGCCGCCATCGTCGGGCGGTTGAGCGAGAAGAAATGGCCGACGACGAACGTCCGCTCGTCCTCGGTCAGCGCCGCGGCCGGCTTCCGGGCGAGCTCGAGGAACCGGTCGGGCTTTCCCTCCCCCGACGCGAGCGCTTCGATCTGCGCGACGAGCGTCGGGACGATGTTGAAGGTCGCGCGGATCCCCGGATGGCGCTCCACGTGCGCCGCCATGTCGGCGTAGTCCTTCAAGGCGTGGAGCCGCGTCCACGGCATCGACGGCGCGCCGGTCTCGGGGTCGATGTAGTCGGGCTGGTGGAAGTGCCAGATCAGGGCGAGACGAAGCGGAGCGCGCATGACGGGGCCGCGCGGTCAGCGTCCGAGCCGGGCGAGCGCCCAGTCGTAGAGCTGGACGTACCCGCGCGCGGAATCGCTCCAGGAGAAGTTGAGCGTCATCCCGTTGTGCTGGATCGCACGCCACGCCTCGTGGTCGGTCTTGAAGACGAACAAGGCCCGCTGCATCGCCATCCACAGGTCACCCGCATCGTACTCGACGAAGGAGAACCCCGTGTAGGCGTCCCGGACGGTGTCCGCGAGCCCCCCGGTCGCGCGCACGACGGGGACGCTCCCGTAGCGCATCGCGATCATCTGCCCGAGGCCGCACGGCTCGAACCGCGACGGCATGAGGAACATGTCGCTCCCGCCGTAGATAAGGGGAGCCACGTCCGGGGCGAACGCGAGCACGGCCGACATCTTTCGCGGATGGTAGGCGGCGATGTCGCGGAACATCGCCTCGTAGCGGGGAGCGCCCGTCCCGAGCACTACGAACTGCGCCTCGCCGGCCTGGCCGGACATGAGCAGATGGACCGCGTGGCCGACGATCCCCATCCCTTTCTGCTCGTCGAGGCGCGTCACCATCCCGACGAGCGGCACCGCCGGATCGACCGGCAGGCCGAGGCGCCTCTGGAGCGCCTCCTTGTTGGCCGTCCTGCGCTCCGGGGTTGCCGCGTCGAACGTCCGCGCCAGCTTCGGATCGGTCGCCGGGTCCCAGACGTCGAGGTCGAGCCCGTTGAGGATCCCGTGGACGTCGAAATGGCGGAAGCGCAGGAGCCCGTCGAGGCCGGCGCCCCCGCCGGGCGTCATGATCTCCCGCGCGTACGTCGGGCTGACCGTGTTGACCATGTCCGCGTGGTAGATCCCGCGCGCCATGAAGTTCAGCTCGCCGAATCCCTCCTCCCGGATCCGGGGCACGTCCGTGCCGAGATACGCGAGCACCTGCCGGGGGCACCGCCCCTGGTGCGCGAGGTTGTGGATCGTGAAGACCGAGGCGACCCGGCCGTGCCGGCCCGCGGCGCGCCCGGCCGTCGCCAGCCAGAGGGTCGCCGGGGCGGCGTGCCAGTCGTGCGCGTGAACCACGTCGGGACGCCAGTCGAGCCGCTCGGTCAGGGCGAGCGCCGCACGGGAGAGGAACGCGAAGCGGTACGGGTCATCGTCGTATCCGTAGATCCGCTCTCGGCCGAAGAGGCTGCGCTCCGCGATGAAATAGACCGGGACGTCGCTTCCCGGCAGGCGGGCTTCGAGGACGCCGGCCTGCTGCGCGCCGCCTCCCAAGGGCACGGTCAATCCGCCGCCAAGAGGCGTCAGCGCCGGGTCGCCGGAGGCGTGCGCCTTCTCCTGCGCGGCGTAGGCGGGCATGACGACGCGAATGTCGTGGCCCAGCGCCGCCAGCGCCTTCGGGAGCGCGCCGACGACGTCGCCCAGGCCTCCGGTCTTCGCGAAGGGCGCGACCTCCGCGGAGATCGTGAGTATGCGCAGCGGCGGCATGGACCGCCGATTCTACCCTCGGCTACGTGGGATTCTGCGCCGCCGCGGGAATCGGCTTTCCAGCCTTCTGGAGCTCGGCGTTGATCATCTTGGCGAACGCGGGAAAAGGCTGAGCGCCGTTCAGGAAGTGTCCGTTGACGAAGAACGCCGGAGTCCCGGTGACGCCGAGCTTTCCCGCCTCCGCGATGTCCGCCTGGATCTGCGTCTTGAACTTCGCGTCGTCCATCGACTTGGTGAACTGCGCGACATCGAGATTCAGATCCTTCGCGTGCTTGATGAAGTCGTCACGCGAGAGCTTCTGCTGGTTGGCGAAGAGCTTGTCGTGGTACTGCCAGAACTTCCCCTGCTCGTTCGCGGCCATGGCGGCCAGCGCCGCCGGCATCGCGTTCTGATGGAACGACAGCGGCATGTTCTTCCAGACGATCCGGACCGAATCGCCGTACACCTTCTGGATCTGATCGAGGGTCGCACCGACCCTCGAGCAGAACGGTCACTGGTAGTCGGAGAACTCCGCGATCGTGACGATCGCGTCCGCCTTTCCTTCGGCCGGCGCCCCGTCGAGGTTGATCGCGTAGACCTTGCTCGGGTCGGGGCCCTGGGGCTGGGCGGGCTTCGCGCCCGATGCGACCTGGCCCGCCAGGGCCGTGACCCGGCCTTCGAGGGTCGCCAGCTCCGCGGAGGTGGACTTCTGGATGTTGCGGGCCTCGGTCCAGACGTAGAAGGAGAATCCGATCGCGACGACCGCCACGATCGTGGACACCCACTCGATCCCGCCACCCGAGCCCGATCGGGTCTCGCCGCCTCCGGCCGCCGGTTGCTCGCGCTCTTCGCGGCGCTCGCGATTCTTCTTCGACATTCTCGTCCTCCGCGCCTACAGCTGCAGCTTGGCTTGCTGTTCTTTTACGGCGTTCGCGGACGCCTGGAGGGATTTTAGCTCGTCCCCTGTCAATTTGACCTCGTACACCGTCTCGACCCCCCGGGCGCCGAGCTTGACGGGGACGCCGACGAAGCACCCGGAGATTCCGTACGCCCCCTCGAGGTAGGCCGCGCAGGGCAGGATCTTCTTCTTGTCCTTGACGATGGACTCGACCATCTCCACGGAGGAGGCCGCGGGGGCGTAGTAGGCCGATCCGGTCTTGAGAAGCGCCACTATCTCGCCTCCGCCGCCGGCCGTCCGCTTGACGATCGCGTCGATCCGCTCCTGCGAGCAGAGCTCGGTGAGCGGGATCCCGCCGACGGTCGTCAGCCGCGGGAGGGGCACCATCGTGTCGCCGTGGCCGCCGAGGACGAGCGCCGCCACGCTCTCCACCGACACCCCGAGCTCCAGGGCGACGAACGAGCGGTAGCGTGCGGTGTCGAGCACGCCCGCCATCCCGACGACCCGCTCCTTCGGGAAGCCGGTCACCACCTTCGCGACGTAGGCCATCACGTCGAGCGGGTTCGACACGAGGATCAAGATCGCGTGCGGCGAGGTGGCGCGCACCTTCTCCGAGCAGGTCTTCACGATCCCCGCGTTCGTGTTCTGGAGATCGTCCCGGCTCATCCCGGGCTTGCGCGGGATCCCGGCGGTGATCACGACGACGTCCGACCCGGCGGTGTCGTCGTACGAGTTCGTCCCGCGGACGGCGGCGTCGAAGCCGAGCACCGGGCTCGCCTCGAACAGGTCGAGTCCCTTCCCCTGGGGCGGTCCTTCGAGAATGTCGAGGAGCACGACGTCGCCGAGCTCCTTCGTCGCGCATCCCATCGCCACGTGCTCGCCCACGAATCCGCCGCCGATGACCGTGATCTTCTTGCGCATGAATGACGCCTCCGGGAATGGGGAGCGAGGTTAGCAGACCGCGGAAAAACCGGGCAACAGCCGGAGGTATCCTTTGCGGACCTCGGAGGACGTCATTCGATGGTCGCCGCGTTCGTGCTCGCCGCCGCCGTCGGAGTCTCCGCCGCCGAACCGCTCGTGCCCGGCGTTCCGGCCACCACGTCGCTCGCCACCAAAGCGGGGCGCTCGTTCTCGGTCGTGCTGGGACGGGACGAATGCGCCGAGATCCGAGTCGTCCGGTGCGATTCTCCGGTCGCGCTCCTGCTCCACGACCCCTCGGGGGCGCCCGTCCGGCAGTGGATCCGCGACCCGGGCGCGGCCTCGGGCTCGGTCTGCCCCCAGGCGGTCCGCCCGGACGCGGCGTGGGTCGCGGACACGAGCGGAGCCTGGACGCTCGACGTCCTGCCGCCGGAGGGCTCCGATCCGTTCGAGGCCACGCTCGTCTGGGCCGTGCGGCGGAAGGCGAGCGCCGCCGACCGCGTCCGGTGGAAGGCTGAGCTTGCGGACGCGCGCGTCGGTACGCTCCTCGACGCCGGGAAGGCGAAGGAGGCCGCGAAGGCGGCGGACGAGCTGCTCGCCTTGCGGGAATCGGAGCACGCGGGAGATTCGCTGGCTCTCGCCGCCGACGTGGGCTGGCTGGGCGTCCGGTTCTACCAGTCGGCGCTCTGCCGGGGCGGGGCCTGGGAAGTCTCGGAGAAGCTCGTGCGCAAGACGCTCGCGCTCCGGGAAGCCGCGCTCGGCGGCAACGACCTCTGCGTCGCCGACAGCCTGAGCCTGGTGTCGTCGGTGCTCTACGGCGAGGGACGATTCCGTGAGGGTGAGACGCTCGAGGCGCGCTCGCTCGCGATCCGCGAGTCGCATCTTCCGGGCTCGCTGCCCGCATGGCGCCGCGGGCTGCGCGACGTCGGGCTGCTCCGGCTCCAGCAGGGGAAGTACGCCGAGGCCGCCGTCCCCCTCGAGCGCGCCCTCGAGTCGATCGAGGCGGACACGCCCCCCGACCCGCACCTTCTCGCCGACGCAATGCACAACGTCGGCGAGCTCTACCGCAATCAGGACCGCTACGACGCCGCGGCGGAGGCGTTCACGCGCGCCGAGGCGCTCGAGCGCGGAGCGAGCCCGCCGGACTGGCTGCTGCTCTCCGAGATCGCGACGAGCATCGCGGGCGTGCACCTGGACCGCGCGGAGTACGGCGAGGCGGAACGCTGGTCGAAGCGCACTCTCGAGATCCTCGCCGCGCACCCGGACGTGGCCTCCCCCGACCTCGTCGCGATGGGAAAGAACAACCTAGGGGAGATCTACCGCCGGCAAGGGCGCCTCCGGGACGCCGAGCCGCTGCTCGTCGACTCGCTCGCCGCGGCGCGCGACGCGCTCTGCCCGGAAAACCCGGCGCTGCTCTTCTTTCGCGTGAACCTCGCCATGCTTTACGCCGAGGATGGACGCATCGACCGCGCGGAGCCGCTGTACCGCGAGTCGCTCGAAGCGCAGGAGAAGGTCCTCGGTCCCGACCACCCCAACGTCTCGTGGAATCTGCACGACTACGCCGACACGCTCGCCGATGCCGGCCACCTCGCCGAGGCGAAGCCGCTCTACGAGCGCGCGCTCGCGATCCGCGCGGCGGTCTACGGCGAGGAGCACCCGGTCACGGAGACGACGCGCATCCACCTCGCCCGCGTACAGTTTTACGACGGCTCGCGGCCCGCGGACGCGCTCCTCCCGGAGGTCTCGGCCGCGCGAGCAGCTCTCGCCTCGTCCCCCGCGTATCCCGAGTCCGGCATCGACGCGCTCACGCTCGAGGCCGACCTCCTCGAGCGGACCGGCCGGAGAAAGGAAGCCCGCGCAGCACTCGCGAGCGCGCTGTCCGGGATCGAGTCGTTGCGGCCGCGCCGCGGAGGAGGAGACAAGGCCCGCGCCGATTTCTTGCGACGGCACCTCGACGACTACGACCGGATGATCGCGTGGTCGATCGCCGACGGCGATCTCGGAACGGCGTTCGCGGTCGCCGAGCGATCGCGGGCCCGCGCGCTACTCGACCTTCTCACCGCCGGCACGGGCGACCTCGAGCGCTCGCTCGATCCAGCGACCCGGGCGAGGCTCGCGGCGCGCGAAGCCGAGTCCGCCGCCAGGCTCGCGGAACTTCAGGGGCGCTTCGACTACGAGCGCCGCCGCGAGGACGTGACCCCCGAGGAGCGGCGGCGGAACATCGCCGATCTCGAAGCCGGGATGGAAGCCGCCGCAAGGGCGCTCCAGCTCGTCGCGGACGACGCGAAGAACGAGAGCCCCCTCTGGCGCGACACGGTCGGCCGCGGCCGGGGGGTCCCCTCGCTCGAGGCCGTCCGCCGCGACCTCGTCGCGGCCGGGGGAGCGCTCCTCGAGTTCCACATCGGGCGCGAGGGATCCTGGCTGTTCGTCGTGCCGGCGGCCGGCGCGGCCTCTGTGATTCCGCTCGCGATCGAGCCGGCCGATGCCAGGACCCTCGGCATCGACCCGGGGCCGCTCGATGCGTCGCGTCTCGAAGCCGCGCTCGGCGACGGACCGCGAGCGATCGGCGTGCCGCTCCTCCGCCGCCTCGCGGAGGCTCCGGGCGAAGGACTGGACGACCCCCAGGAGACCATCGCGGAGCTGGCCGCGCTGCGGCGCGTGCTGGTGCCGGACGCGGTCTGGTCGAGCCTGAGGCGCGAGCGCGAGGCCGTCATCGTTCCGGACGGACCGCTCGCCGCGTTCCCGTTCGAGGCCCTGGTCTCCCGCGCAGCCGGCTCGTGGGCCGCGGCCACGACGTGGCTCGATGCGGGGCCCCCAATCCGGTACGCGCCCTCGGCGACGATCCTGGCGAGCGTCGGCTCCGGCGGGTCGCGCGCGGGAGTCGCCGGCGGGCTCCTCACCGTCGCGGACCCCGACTACGGCGGCCGGTTCCCGGCACTGCCGGGGACGCGCCTCGAGAGCGCGGCGATCGCCGATGCGTTTCGCCGCGCCGGGAAGGGCGGCGGCATCTTCTCCCTAGAGGGCGCAGCGGCCACCGAGGCCGCTGTGCGCGAGGCGCTCCCCTCGCACCGGTTCGTCCACCTCGCGACGCACGCCCTGTCGGCTCCGGACCGGAGCGATCTCCTCGCCGGCCTGGCGCTCGCGGCCGGGCCGAAGACTCCGCCCGACCCCGGGGACGACGGCCTCCTGCGTCTGTACGAGATCGACTCTCTCGAGACCTCGGCGGACCTCGTCGTGCTCTCGGCGTGCGACACCGGCGTCGGGCGGCGCGTCGCCGGGGAGGGGGTGTTCTCGCTCGCGCGAGGATTCTTCGCCGCCGGAGCCCGCCGCGTGGTCGCGAGCCTCTGGCCGGTGCCGGACGCTTCGACGGCGACGCTCATGGGCGCGCTCTTCAAACGCGTCGCGAAGGAGACTGCCGCGCAGAGGGACGCCGACTACTCGACGGCCCTCCGGGACGCCAAGCGGGCGCTGCGCCGCGAGCCCGCCACGGCCGCCCCGTTCGCCTGGGCGCCGTTCACGCTGACGGGGCGGCGCTAGTCTCTCGTCCTGGGGACGTTCCTCTTTTCTTGCGCGGCTCCCCGGATACCGCCGCGCTGCGAAAAGTAGGAATGTCCCCAGGACGGGAGACTAGGGAGTCGCGTCGAGCGTCGTCACGTACTCGTAGTCGGTGCCGGAGCGGCCGGTGACGTCCTCGAACGACGTTCCGCTCCCCGTCCCGACGAGCACGTACGTGCCGGCGCCCGCGGGACGCCTCCATGTCCTATAGACGCAGGTCCCGGACTGGCAGCTGGGAGGGGCGGTCCAGGTGAGGTGAACCCCTCCGTCGGCGCGGCGGGCGGCATCGAGCCGCAGGACGCCGAGCGCGGCGCCGGAGTTCAGCTCCTCCGATTCGCACTGCGCGGTCGTGCACGCCGATTTCGTGCGGCGGGGATCCGAGAGGATCGTGTCGACCTCGGCCACCGTCTGTCCGACGGTCGTGTTGTCGCCGCAGGTCGATACGATCGGCTCCGGGTCGATCACGCGCCCCTTGCAACGATTCAGGAGGAGCGTCATGTACTGCCCCTCGGCCTGCTTGCACTTGTCGTTGCGGGGCTCCACGTCCAGGACGGTACAGACGTCGGCGACGCCCGTCACCCAGGAAAACGTGCGCGAGCGCGCGACGCACGCGGCGTCCCCCGCGGTCAGCGGCTCCTGCCGCTCCGGGCCGTCGCACTGGTGCCGGTAGAACCCGAGTCCGTCCGGGCAGTCGCTCGTCGGCTCGTTCCGGCAGCCGACCGCCGGATCGCACAGGTCGAGGGTGCAGGAGATCCCGTCGTCGCAGGAGATCGGCGTGTGCACGCAGCCGAGCACCGGATCGCAGGTGTCGGTCGTGCACAGGTCGCCGTCGTCGCACGTCGCGGAGATGTCCGTGTGCGTGCACGCGCCGTTGACGCAGGCGTCCGCCGTGCAGCGGTTGCCGTCGTCGCACGAGGCGGACGCCGCCGGCTCCTCGTCGACGCGTCCGTCGCAGTTGTCGTCCTTGCCGTTGCAAACCTCCGTTGCCCCCGGGTGGACCTTCGGGTCCGTGTCGTCGCAGTCGACGCCGGCCGGATATCCGTCGCCGTCGCCGTCGACGCCGCAGGTGCTCGCGCGCGTCGAGAAGAACACCGAGAGCTGCCCGTAGGGATCGCAGGTCGACGAGAGGGTGAACGGCGTGATCCCCTGCTTGATCGTCAGGACGTAGTCGCCTCCGACGGCCAGCGGGAAGCGCACCGCCGCGTCGGAGACGCTGTCGACGCGTCCGGGATCGAACCCCGGATTCACGCCCACCCGCAGCTGGGAGTCGCCGCCGCCCCCCGTGATGCTCGCGCCGAGCAGGCTCCAGCGCTTCGGGTTCGACGCGTCGGCGAAGGTGTCGTCG
>DATKHQ010000319.1:0-2294 GCA_035510175.1 Candidatus Sulfotelmatobacter sp.
GTGGCGGAGCGCATCGGCACCAAGCCGGATGCCCAAGCCGAACTCGGCGTTGTCCTCGAAGAGCGAGTTGGCCCAGGCCGGCCCGCGCCCGTCGGCGTTGCAGGTGTACGGCGTCGTCGGGAGGTTGCCGCCGTAGATCGACGAGCAGCCGGTGGCGTTGGCGATCAGGAGGCGGTCGCCGAACATCTGCGAGAGCAGCTTCAGATACGGCGTCTCGCCGCACCCCGCGCAGGCGCCGGAGAACTCGAACAGGGGCTGCGCGAGCTGCGTGCTCTTGACGTCGGGCGTCAATTGCGCGCGGTCGAGCTCGGGGATCCCGAGGAAGAACTCGAAGCTCCTCGACTCGACCTCCCGCAGCGGCGGCTGCGGCACCATGTTGATCGCCTTGTGCTTCGGGTTCGAGCGGTCGCGGCCCGGGCACACCTGGACGCACACGGTGCACCCGGTGCAATCCTCCGGGGCGACTTGGATCGTGTACTTGAGCCCCGGCAGCTCGCGCGACTTGAAGTCCTGCGAGCGGAAGCCGTCCGGAGCGACGGACAGCGGCTCCGGCTCGTACACCTTCGCGCGGATCGCGGCGTGCGGGCACACCAGGGCGCACTTGTTGCACTGGATGCAGAATTCGGGGTCCCAGATCGGGATCTCGGCCGCCAGGTTCCGCTTCTCCCAGCGGGCCGTCCCGGTGGGCCAGGTCCCGTCGGGCGGGAACGCGCTGACCGGGAGCAGGTCCCCCTTCCCCTCGATCATCATCGCGGTCACGCGCCGCACGAAGTCCGGGGCCGCGGCCGGAACGGCTGGGGGACGGACGTGCGCGGCGGTCGCGCGCGAGGGCAGCGGGACGGCATGAATCCGCGTCAACGCCAGCTCGACCGCGTCCAGGTTCCGCTTGACGATGTCGGGCCCCTTGCGCTCGTACGTCTTCCGAATCGTGTCCTGGATCTTCTCGATCGCTTGCGCGCGGGGGATCACCTCCGACAGCGCGAAGAAGGCCGCCTGCATGACGACGTTGATCCGGCTCCCGAGGCCGACCTCGCGCGCGACGGCGGCGGCGTCGATCGTGAAAAGGCGCACCGATTTGGCGATCGCCGCCTCCTGGACCTCGCGCGGCAGATGGCCGAAGACCTGCTCGGGCGGGTGCGGGGCGTTGAGGAGCACGGTCGCCCCGGGACGGGCGACGGAGAGGACGTCGTAACGATCGAGGAGGTGCCACTGGTGGCATGCGACGAAGCCGGCCCGGGTCACGAGGTACGGCGCGCGGATCGGCCGCGACCCGAACCGAAGGTGCGAGATCGTGATCGCCCCCGACTTCTTCGAGTCGTAGACGAAGTACCCCTGAACCTCCTGCTCGGTCTCCTCGCCGATGATCTTGATCGAGTTCTTGTTGGCGCCGACGGTCCCGTCCGATCCCAGCCCGTAGAACACCGCCCGAACGACGTCGTCGGTCTCGATGTCGAACGCGGGGTCGACGTCGAGCGAGGTCCCGGTGACGTCGTCGACGATCCCGACGGTGAAGCGGCTCTTCGGAGCCGGCTTCGCCAGCTCGTCGAGGACCGCCTTCACCATGGCGGGGGTGAACTCCTTCGAGGAGAGCCCGTACCGCCCTCCGATGAGCACGGCGTCCCGGCGCGCCTCGCGCAGCGCCGCGATCACGTCGAGGTGGAGCGGCTCGGCGGGAGCTCCGGGCTCCTTGGTCCGGTCGAGCACCGCGATCGCCCGCACGGTCTTCGGGAGCGCCGCCACGAGATCGGCCCCACGAAACGGCCGGAACAGGCGCACCTTGACGAGCCCGACCTTGGCGCCCCCGGCGTTGAGGTGGCGGACGGTCTCCTCGGCGGTCTCGGCGCCCGAGCCCATCATCACGACGACGCGCTCGGCGTCTTCCGCCCCGACGTAGTCGAAGAGGCGGTATCGCCGGCCCGTGCGGGCCTCGAGCGTCCTCATCGCGGCGAGCACGTGATCCGGAACCTGGTCGTGGTACCGATTGCACGCCTCGCGGGCCTGGAAGAAGACGTCCGGGTTCTGCGCCGACCCGCGGAGCACCGGGCGATCCGGCGTCAGCGCCCGGCCGACGTGCGCCCGGATCTGGTCCTCGTCGAGGAGGACGCGGAGATCCTCGATCGTCAGAAGCCGCACCTTCTGCAGCTCGTGGCTCGTCCGGAACCCGTCGAAGAAGTGGACGAACGGCACGCGGGAGCGCAGCGTGGCGGCGTGCGCCACGGCGGCGAGGTCCTGCGCCTCCTGCGGCGAGCCGGAACAGAGCATCGCGAAGCCGGTCGTGCGGCAGGCCATCACGT
>DATKHQ010000320.1:0-13428 GCA_035510175.1 Candidatus Sulfotelmatobacter sp.
GCGGACGCACACGAACGCGCGGACCCGGCGGGGGCCGCGGCGCGCCATCGCCGGCAAGAAGAAGGCCGTCGGGAAGAAGGGCTAGGGACGCATGGCAAAGGCAGTCAAGGCGCCCGGGAAGAAGGGCGGCAAGAAGGAAAAGAAGAACGTCCCGCACGGGATCGCGCACATTCACGCGTCGTTCAACAACACGATCGTGACGATCACCGATCCGAGGGGCAACGTGCTCTCCTGGTCCTCGGCGGGCGTGCAGGGATTCAAGGGGTCGCGCAAGGGGACCCCGTTCGCCGCGCAGACGGCGGCGCAGGCCGCCGGCAACGCCGCGAAGGAGCACGGCGTCCGCTCGCTGGACGTCCGCGTGAAGGGGCCCGGCGCCGGCCGGGAGTCGTCGATCCGCGCGCTCCAGACCTCGGGGATGGACGTCAAGTCGATCAAGGACGTAACGCCGATTCCGCACAACGGATGCCGCCCTCCCAAGCGGCGCCGCGTTTGACGGCAGGGTAGGAGGAACGGGCCGTGGCACGAACGACCGGAGCGGTTTGCAGGCTGTGTCGCCGGGAGGGGATGAAGCTCTTCCTCAAGGGCGACCGGTGCTTCAAGGAGAAGTGCGCGTTCGAGCGCCGCGGGTACGCCCCCGGCCAGCACGGGCGCCGGCGGAGCAAGGTGCAGGGCTACGGCATCCAGCTGCGCGAGAAGCAGAAGGTGAAGCGGATGTACGGGGTGCTCGAGCGCCAGTTCCGCAACTACTTCGCGAGCGCCGCGCGCAGAAAGGGCATCACCGGCTCGAACCTGCTGCAGATGCTCGAGAGCCGGCTCGACAACGTCGTCTACCGGCTCGGCTTCGCGTTCTCCCGGTCGGCCGCGCGCCAGCTCGTCGCGCACGGCCACATCCGGGTGAACGGGCGGAAGGTCGACATCCCGGCGTTCCTGGTGAAGGCCGGCGACGTCGTCTCCCTCAAGGACGAGTCGCGCAAGCACGAGGGGATCAAGATCAGCCTCGACACCGCGAAGGGACGCGGCGTGCCCGGCTGGCTCGACCTGGACGCCGACCGGTTCCAGGGAACGGTGAAACAGCTCCCCAGCCGCGAGGACATCCAGCTGCCGATCCAGGAGCAGCTGATCGTCGAGCTGTACTCGAAGTAGTCGGATCCGTCGCTCGGGGGCGAAGCCCCCGGTGGGAGGTTCGGAATGCTCTGGAAGGGATTCCAAAAGCCGAAGCGCCTGGAAGTGGAGAAGGCGACGCTCACGCCGACGTTCGGGCGATTCTCCGCGCAGCCGTTCGAGCGCGGATTCGGGACGACGATCGGGAACGCGCTCCGGCGCATCCTGCTGTCGTCCATCGAGGGCGCCGCGGTGACGGCGATCAAGATCGACGGGGTGCTTCACGAGTTCTCGTCGGTCCCGGGCGTCGTCGAGGACACGACCGACATTATCCTCAACCTCAAGCAGATCGCGTTCCGGTCGCACAGCGATCACCCCGAGACCCTGATGATCCACGGGGTCGGACCCAAGACGGTGCGCGCGAAGGACGTCCAGGCGAGCGCGAACGTCGAGATCCTCGACAAGGAGGCGCCGATCGCCACCCTGTCGGAGGAGGGCAAGATCACGATGGAGATGCGCCTCAGGCAGGGCCGCGGCTACGTCTCCGCGGATCGCAACTTCGACGAGGACCTGGGCCTCGGGTTCATCCCCGTCGACTCGATCCACTCGCCGGTGCGCAAGGTCAACTACATCGTCGAGGACGCGCGCCTCGGGCAGCGCACGGACTACGACAAGCTCACGCTCGAGGTCTGGACCAACGGTGCGATCACGCCGCAGGACGCGGTGGCCTACGCCGCCAAGATCCTCAAGGACCAGATGGCGATCTTCATCAATTTCGAGGAGTCGAGCGAGGAGGTCATGGACTTCCCGACGACCGAGGACGAGCGGGTGCTCGACCAGCTCAACCGGTCGGTCGACGAGCTCGAGCTGTCCGTCCGGTCGTATAACTGCCTGAAGAACGCCAACATCAAGTCGATCTACGACCTCGTCACCAAGACCGAGAGCGAGATGCTCAAGACCAAGAACTTCGGCCGGAAGTCCCTGAACGAGATCAAGGACATCCTGGCCGAGATGGGGCTGTCGCTCGGCATGAACATCGACGCGCGAAAGCTGAAGGCCCGCACCTAGCGCCGGGCGGAGAGACGCGATGAAGCACCGGGTTTCGGGGAGAAAGCTCGGCCGGACGTCGGCCCACCGCCTGGCCACGCTGCGGAACCTCTCGACGGAGCTGTTCCGCCGCGAGAGGATCCGGACGACGCTGATGAAGGCGAAGGAGCTCCGGCCGTTCGCCGAGCGCCTGATCACGATGTCCAAGCGAGAGACGCTCCACGCGCGCCGGCTCGTCCTCCGGGACATCCACGATTCCGGCGTGGTATCGAAGATGTTCGACACGCTCTCCTCGCGCTACGCGCAACGACCGGGCGGATACACCCGGATCATCAAGCTGGGCCCCCGCCGGGGCGATGCCGCGGAGATGGCGTTCATCGAGCTCGTCGGCGCGGAGCTCCAGGCCAAGGCTCCGGCGGCGCCGGCCGACAAGGGCGCCGGGGAGAAGGGGGCGGGGAAGGGCGAGCCGAAGGCCAAGGCCGACAAGAAGGCCAAGCCCCCGAAGGACAAGGACGACGCCGCCAAGAAGGCAGCGCGCGGAAAGGCGGCCGCCCGGCCGAAGACCGAGTCGAAGGGGAAGGCCAAGGCGACCGGCACCACGCGCAAGGTCGGAGGCTCGGGATCGTGACCGGAGCGTCTTCGTGAGACCATGAGAGGGAGCTCCGGGCTCCCTCTTTTTTTGCCCGCGGCGGCAGCCGCCCTTGGAGCGAGATCCCCGTGCCGAAGCGCACCGACCTGAAGAAGATCCTGGTCATCGGATCGGGGCCGATCGTCATCGGCCAGGCCTGCGAGTTCGACTACTCCGGGACGCAGGCGTGCAAGGCGCTCCGCGAGGAGGGCTACCAGGTCGTCCTCGTCAACTCGAACCCGGCCACGATCATGACCGATCCGCAGACGGCGGACCGCACCTACGTCGAGCCGCTCCTCCCGGAGATCCTCGAGCGCGTTCTCGAGCGGGAGCGCCCCGACGCGCTGCTCCCGACGGTCGGAGGCCAGACCGCCCTCAACCTCACGGTCGCCCTCGGCGAGTCGGGAGCGCTGGCGCGCCACGGGGTCGAGCTGATCGGGGCGAACCTGCGGTCGATCCAGGTGGCCGAGGACCGGCTGGCGTTCAAGGACGCGATGGCCCGGATCGGCCTCGCAACACCGAAGAGCGGGACGGTGCGCACGGTCGAGGAGGCGTTCGCGCTCCTCGACGCGGTGGGCTTCCCGGCGATCATCCGGCCGTCGTTCACCCTCGGCGGGACCGGCGGCGGCATCGCCTACAACCGCGAGGAGTTCGAGGAGATCGTCGAGGCGGGGCTCGACGCCAGCCCGACGCGCCAGGTGCTCATCGAGGAGTCGGTCCTCGGCTGGAAGGAGTACGAGCTCGAGGTGATGCGCGACCTGAACGACAACGTCGTCATCATCTGCTCGATCGAGAACTTCGACGCGATGGGGGTCCACACGGGGGACTCGATCACCGTCGCCCCGGCGATGACGCTCACCGACAAGGAATACCAGGCCATGCGCGACGCGGCGATCCGCGTCATTCGCGAGGTCGGCGTCGAGACCGGGGGCTCGAACATCCAGTTCGCCGTCGACCCCGCGACCGGACGCCGGGTCGTCATCGAGATGAATCCGCGCGTGTCGCGCTCGTCCGCGCTCGCCTCCAAGGCGACCGGATTCCCGATCGCCAAGATCGCCGCGAAGCTCGCGGTGGGGTACACCCTCGACGAGATCCCGAACGACATCACGAAGTCGACCCCGTCGTCGTTCGAGCCGACGCTCGACTACGTCGTGGTCAAGATCCCGCGGTGGGCGTTCGAGAAGTTCCCGGCGACGAGCCCGACGCTCGGCACCCAGATGAAGTCCGTCGGCGAGGCGATGGCGATCGGGAGGACGTTCAAGGAGGCGTTCCAGAAGGCGGTCCGTTCGCTCGAGGTCGGCCGGTACGGGCTCGGCGCGGACGGCAAGGACCGCGTGGACCCCGCACGCCTCGCGGAGAAGCTGATCACCCCGAACTGGGAGCGGATCTTCTACATCCGGCACGCGCTCCAGTCGGGGATGTCCGTCGAGACCCTCGCCGAGATGACCCGGATCGACCCGTGGTTCCTGGGCCAGATCATGGAGATCGTCGAGGTCGAGGGGCACCTCCGCGGGTTCGACCTGTCCACGGTGCCGGCCGCGCTGCTCGAGAAGGCCAAGCGGTTCGGGTTCGGCGACCGGCAGCTCGCCTACCTGTTGCGCGCGACGGACGACGAGGTCCGGACGCGCCGGAAGGCCCTGGGGTGCGACGCGGTCTACAAGCGCATCGATACCTGCGCGGCCGAGTTCGACGCGAAGACCCCGTACCTGTACTCGACGTACGAGAGCGAGGACGAGAGCGAGCCGACGTCGCGGCGGAAGGTCATGATCCTCGGGGGCGGGCCGAACCGGATCGGGCAGGGGATCGAGTTCGACTACTGCTGTTGCCATGCCTCGTTCGCCCTTCGCGAGGAAGGGATCGAGAGCATCATGGTCAACTGCAATCCGGAGACCGTCTCGACCGATTACGACACCTCGGACCGCCTCTACTTCGAGCCGCTCACGCTCGAGGACGTGCTCCGGATCGTCGACGTCGAGAAGCCCGAGGGAGTGATCGTGCAGTTCGGGGGGCAGACGCCCCTCGGCCTCGCTCTGCCCCTCCAGGCGCGCGGCGTTCCGATTCTGGGCACCTCGCCCGACTCGATCGACCTGGCGGAGGACCGGATGCGATTCGGCGGCCTCCTCGCGGAGCTGTCGATCCCGGCGCCGGCCTGGGGCACCGCGCGATCGCTCGAGGAGGCGCGCGAGATCGGGCGGCGCATCGGTTATCCCCTGCTGGTGCGCCCGTCCTACGTCCTCGGCGGCCGCGCGATGTTCGTCACCCACGACGAGGACCGTCTCGCCGAGACGATGCGGCGCGCGGTGGAGGCGTCGCCGGAGCATCCGGTGCTCCTCGACCGCTTCCTCGAGGACGCGTTCGAGGTCGACGTCGACGCCCTCGCCGACGGGGAGACCGTCGTCGTGGCCGGGATCATGCAGCACATCGAGGAGGCCGGGATCCATTCCGGGGACTCCTCGTGCGTCCTCCCGCCGAAGCATTCGGAGGTCGTGGCCCGTCTCGACGTGCTTCGCGACTACACGCACCGCCTGGCGCGCGCGCTGTCGGTCCGTGGTCTCATGAACGTCCAGTACGCCATCAAGGACGGCACGGTCTACGTGCTCGAGGTCAACCCGCGCGCGAGCCGGACCGTTCCGTTCGTGGCGAAGGCGACCGGGATCCCGCTCGCGAGCCTCGCCACGAAGGTGCTCGTGGGGCGCAGCCTGAAGGATCTCGGACTCACCCAGGAGCCCAGGGTGCGCGGCCAGTTCGTCAAGCAGTCGGTCTTCCCGTTCGTCAAGTTCCCCGGCGAGGACCCGGTCCTCGGCCCCGAGATGCGCTCGACCGGCGAGGTGATGGGCGTGGGCGACGGTTTCGGGTCGGCGTTCGCGAAGGCCTCGTTCGCGGCGGGGATGAAGCTACCGCTGTCCGGGACCGCGTTCCTCACCGTCAACGATCGCGACAAGCCGCAGCTCCTTCCGCTCGCGAAGGCCTTGGTAGAGCTGGGGTTCGGCCTCGTGGCCACCGGTGGGACCGCCGCGTTCCTGCGTGGGCACGGCCTCCCGTGCGACCACGTGTACAAGGTCCTCGAGGGGCGGCCCAACGCGGTCGACCTGATGAAGAGCGACGCGATCCAGCTCGTGATCAACACGCCCCTGGGGCGGGCGTCGTACTTCGACGAGAAGTCGCTCCGGACGACGGCGACGCAGCGGGGCATCCCGTTGATCACGACCCTGTCCGCGGGGCACGCCTTGATCGAGGCGATCCGGTCGTTGAAGCGCGGCCGGATGACCGTCACCAGCTTGCAGGAGATCTACTCCGCGGTCTGAGTCCGGATGCGCGCCACCAGGTCGCGCGTGGCGTGGGACTTGGGATCGCCGACGATCGCCACCCGGATCCCGAGGGCCCGGGCCACCGCGCGCTCCGGCACCGTCTCGGCGGTGTAGTCGGTGCCCTTGCAGTGCACGTCCGGGCGAAGCGAGCGCAGCAGCGCCTCGACGCTTTGCTCGTCGAAGATCGTGACGAGCGCGACGCAGCCGAACCCGGCGATCAGCTCGGCCCGCTCCCCCTCCGGAACGATCGGGCGGCCGGGTCCCTTGAGGGCCCGCGCCGAGGTGTCGGCGTTGACGGCGACGACGAGCAGATCGGCCTCCTTCGCCGCGTCCTCGAGGTAGCGCAGGTGCCCGACGTGCAGCAGGTCGAACAGCCCGTTGGCGAGGGCCACCGTGCGCCCGGCCTGACGCAGGGGTGCCAGCCGCCGGAGCAGCGCGTCGCGCGCGACGACCTTCTCCGCGGCGCTCACGCGGCCGGGCCCTCGCGCAGGGCCCGCACGATCTCCCGGGGGGTGACCGTCGCCGTGCCGTACTTCATCACGACGAGCCCCGCCGCCACGTTGGCGAGCGTCGCCGCCTCGAGGTAGGTCGCCCCGGACACCCGCGCCAGCGCGAACGTCGCGATCACGGTGTCGCCGGCGCCGGTGACGTCGGCCACCTCGCCCGAGCCGAACGCCGGGAGGGACGCCGCTTTGCGCCCGCGCTCGAGCAGGAGCATTCCGCGCGCCCCTCGCGTCACCAGGACCGCTTGCGCGCGCGTCGTCGCGCGCAGGCGGGCCGCCGCGGCCCCGAGCGCGCGTGCCCCGGCTCCCGGGGGTACGTCGCAGGCGCGCTCGAGCTCCTCCTGGTTCGGCGTCGAGGCCGCGATCCCGCGGTATCGCGCGATCCGCGCGCGCGAGTCGACGAAGACCGTCCGGGATTCGGCCACGGCGCGCGCCAGGGCGGGCGTCGCGGCGCCGTACCCGTAGTCGGCGACGAGGAGGCCGGCGGCCCCCCGCACCGCCCGCGCGAGCCGTGCGGCGATCCGCGCGACGGTCGCGCGCGACAGGTCGCCGTGCCGGGCGCCCCGGTCGATCCGGACGATCTGCTGCCGGCGAGTGTGCACGCCGCCGGCGAGAATCCGGCTCTTGGTCGGCGTGCCGTAGCCCGGCTCGCGCCGGATCCCCGAGACGTCGATGCCGGAGCCCCGAAGCGCCGCGAGGATCCTCGCCCCGGCGGCGTCGTCTCCGACGATCCCGACGGGACGCGGCGCCGCCCCGAGCGCGCGCAGGTTCGCGACCGCGTTGCCGGCGCCTCCCGGCACGACGTCGATGCGCCCCTCCTCGAGGATGAGCACCGGCGCCTCGCGGGAGATCCGCGCGATGTCGCCGTAGACGAACTCGTCGCAGACGATATCGCCCAAGACCGCGACGGGCTGCCCGGCAAAGCGCGAGACGATCTCCTCGAGCCGGTCGGCGGGGCTGGGCGCGGCGCTCACCGGCGCTCCGCCTCGCGCGCGAGGATCCAGTCGACCGCGTCCAGGAGATCCTCCGCGACGTGGTCGGGGCGCACGGTCCACCCCTGCGACTTGTACGCGAGCTCCCCCTTTCCGTACCCGGTCAGAACGAGCACCGTCGCCGTTCCCGCGGCCCGCCCGGCCTCGATGTCGCGCACGCTGTCGCCGATCATGTACGAGGCGGCGAGATCGACCCCCATCTCCTCGCGGGCCCGCAGGAGCATCCCCGGTCGCGGCTTCCGGCAGTCGCACGATTTCCGATACCCGGGGGGGCCGGTGTCGGGATGGTGCGGGCAGTAATAGATGCCGTCGAGGCGGGCGCCTTCCGCGGCGAGGAGCGCGCGCAGCCGGTCGTGAGCCTCCTCGATGAGGTCCTCCGTGAAGTACCCGCGCGCCACGCCGGCCTGGTTCGTGGCCACGATCGTCTGCAGCCCCGCCTCGTTCGCCCGGCGGATCGCGGCGGCGCTCCGGGGGAGGAGGCGGACCCGGTCGACGTGGTTGACGTACCCGACCTCCTCGCAGACGGTTCCGTCCCGGTCCATGATGATCGCACGGCGTCCCATCCCCGTCGGTCTCCGCTGTCTAGGCCGCACCGGCATCCGCGTCCGGGGGCGTCGTTTTCCATCTCCGGTGCATCCAGAGCCACTGTTCCGGATCGCGGCGGACCCACCCCTCCACGATCGCCGTGCACGCGGCGGTGAGGCGCCGCACGTCCCCGTCCCGATCGTCGGTCGGCTCGAGCGCGATCGCGGCCTCCGCGCACACGGCGATTGTACCGTCGGGCTCCACGCGGGCGGCCATGGGGATCAGGGCGGCGCCGGTGCGCAGCGCCACGAGCGCGGCCGTGGGCGTCGTCGAGGCGGGCCGGCCGAAGAACGGCACGAACAGGCCGTCGCCGCGGGCGTCCTGGTCGATCAGGATCGCGACCCCGCCCCCCCGACCCATCGCCTTGAGGATCTCCCGCACGGCCCGGCGCTTCGGGAACACGCCGTTGCCCGTGCGGCGGCGGAGGCGATCGAGCATCCGGTCGAGAAGAGGGTTGTCGAGCGGGCGCGCGACGACCGACAGCTCGTAGCCCAGATGCCCAAGGAGCAGCGCACCCGCTTCCCAATCGCCGAAGTGCGCCGAGACGAACAAGACGCCCTTGCCCGCCGCGTAGGCCTTGCTGACGTGCTCCTCGCCGCGGAGCACGAGGCGCCCCGCCGCCGCCTCGCGGGCGACGTCGCGGAAGGCCAGCGCGTCGAGCGTGATCCCGCCGAAGTGCCTCCAGCATGCGCGCAGGATGCGCTCCCGCGCGGCGTCCTCGAGCCCGCCCCCGAGCGCGCGATGCAGGTTGTCGCGCGCGATCCCCGTGTGCCGCGCGTCGACCCTCCCGAGCGCCGCTCCAACGAGCCTCCCGAAGCCGTGAAGGACGCGGCGCGGGACGACGCGAGCGAGACCGATCGCGGTCACCGCAAGCGCCGCCTCGGACCACTGCCGCGCGCGCGTCATGGGGACCCGTGCGGCACGCGGGCGGTCCCCAGCCCGAGAGCCTCGAGCAGGGCGGCCTCGTCCCAGACGGCCGCCTCGATGCGGAGGGCGAGCAACCCGTGCGGCGCGTCCGCGCGGCCGGCGAGGGCGGCCAGGCGCGCGAGGTCCTTCTCGGTCGTGACCAGCGGCACGCTTCCCGCCCGGGCGACGAGGCGCTCCCAGGTCGCGCGGGTGTAGGCGTGGTGATCGGGGAACGACTCGAACCCGGAAAGACGCACCGCCGCGCGCGCCAGGTCGGAGCGGAACAGCTCCGGGTCCCCGATGCCGCAGAACCCGAACGCCTCCGCGGGCGTCCCGGCGGGGCGCCCTCCTTCGTCGAAGAAGCCGGCCAGGCGATGCCCCGCGCGGACGACCGGCCCCGAAAAGCCGGCCGCGCGCACCGCGGCCACCGAGGAGTCGGCGCGGTCGTCGGCGTCGAGGCGCGTCAGGACCACGAGGTCCGCGCGCGCGAGGGAGGCGGGAGGCTCCCGCAGGATCCCCGCGGGCAAGAGGCGGCCGTTGCCGAACGGCGCGCGGGCGTCCAGGACGACGAGGTCGAGGTTCCGCGCGATGCGCCGGTGCTGGAAGGCGTCGTCGAGGACCGCCACCGTCGCGCCGGCCGCCGCGGCCGCGCGCACGCCCTCGATGCGGTCGGCACCGACGATGACGACGACGCCCGGAAGCCGTCGCGCGAGCAGGAACGGCTCGTCGCCACAGGCGCGGGCGTCGACGCGAGGCCCCGATCCCGTCGACACCAGCAGCGGCCCGGAGCCGGCGGTTCCGCGATACCCGCGGCTGACGATCGCGGGCCTTTGCCCCGCCGCGAGCAGCCGCGCGGCGATCCAGGCGACGAGGGGGGTTTTTCCGGTGCCCCCGACCGCGAGGTTTCCGACCGAGATCACCGGCAACGCCGCCGCACGGGGCGCGTTCGCGCGGTCGAACCACGCGTTTCGGATCCGCACGGCGGCGCCGTAAACCGCGGCAGGCAGCGCCAGCAGCGCCGTCGCGGGCCCGGAGAGGGAGCCGCTCAAGGCGAGACCGCGGCCCGCCCCCGCGGCGCGGGATCGAGGAGCGCGGAAAGCGCCGAGAGCGTCCGGTCGAGGGCGCCGCGGTTCGCGTCGAGAAACTTCCGCCCGGCGCGCACGCGCTTCGCGCGCTCGTCCGGCTCGCGCGCGAGCCGGATCCACGCCCGGGCGAGCGCTCCGCCGTCGCCGACGCGCTCCGCGGCGCCGGCGGCGAGGAGCGCCTCCGCGATCTCCGCGACGTGCCCGGTGTGGGGCCCGAACAGCGGGGGAGACCCGGCCGCGATCGGCTCGAGGAGGTTGTGCCCGCCGACGGGGACGAGGCTTCCGCCGACGAACGAGCCCGCGCCGAGGGCATACAGCCCGGAGAGCTCTCCGATCCGGTCGGCCACGAGCACGTCGGCGCCGCCGGCGTCCCGGTCGGCCCCGGAGGAGAGCCGGTGGACGCGGAGCCCGCGCCGCGTGGCGTCCGACGCGGCTTCCGCCGCGCGCTCCAGGTGCCTCGGCGCGAGCACCAGGAAGAGGTCCGCGATCTCCCGCCGCGCTGCGACGAGCGCGTCGAGGAGGATCGTGTCCTCTCCGGCGCCGGTCGATCCCGCGACGACGACGCTCCGGCCCGGGTCGAGGCCGAAGCGGGCGGAGAGCGTCCCGGCATCGGTGTCCGGAGCCGGCAGGTCGTACTTGAGATTCCCCGTGACGCTCAAGCGCGCAGGTAGGGCGCCCAAGCCCGCGAACCGCTCGGCCTCCGTGGCGGACGCGCAGAGCACCGCCGCGAGCGAGCGGACGAGCGGGCCGTAGAGCGATCGGAGGCGGCGGTAACGGCGCCATCGCTCCGGTGCCAGGCGCGCGTTGACGAGAGCGACCGGAATCCCGCGCTGCTGCCCTTCCCAGAGGAGGTTCGGCCAGAGCTCGGTCTCGAGCAGAACGACGAGCGTGGGGCGGATCGCGTCGAACGCGCGCCGCTGCACCGCCGCGAAATCCAGGGGCAAGAAGAACGAAGCGTCGGCGTCCGGTGGGGCGGGGAGCACCGCGCGTCCGGCCGGGGTGACCGCCGAGACGACGAGAGGAAGCCGCGGCGCGCGGGAGCGCCAGGCTCTGGCGATCGATGCGACCAGGCGCGCCTCGCCGACGGAGGCGCCGTGGAGCCAGACCGCCCCGGACGGGACGGACGGCAGGCGACGGCCGAGGCGCTGGTCCCGCTCGAGCCGGGCGGTCGCCGATGTCCGCGGCCAGGCTCCCCACACGACCGCCGCGGCGCCAAGCGGCAGCAGCGCGGTGTTGTAGACGAGGCGCATAGGGGGCGACGGGGGCCGTTCCGGCCGAACGGTTTCAAGACTCAACGGAGCGGGAGTCTACCAGGTGGGCCCCCGCGGGGCCCATGTCCCCGCGTGGCTCGCGCGGGCCCCGGACCCTATATTCCGCCGCGATATTTCGAGGTGTCCGCGTGGCCCCGTCGCCGCAGATCGTCGAGCCGGATCCGCAGCAAGCCCCCTACACGCCGCGGGTGCGGTTGGTCTACGTCCTGCTCGCCGCCTTCAGCTTCATCGCGCTGGTCCCGTTGTGCTTGGCGGCCTGGGGGCTGATCGGGAACAACAAAGAGGCGCTCAAGACCTCGCAGCAGGAGTTCCAGCATCTGCTCGCGGGCACGATCGCCGGCGGCCTCCGCATTCACATGGAGAACCTCGAGAACCAGGTGGTCCGCGCCTCGCGCGCCCTCGCGAGGGGCGCCGATCGGCCGGGGGCGGTCCGGGACGCCGAGATCAAGAGCGACCTGCTCGAGGCGTCCGACGAGCAGATGATCGGCCTCCGCTTCATGGACCTGCGCGGGGGAGTCATCGACGCGGGGCGGGGGGAGGTTCCGCGGAGCCTCGAGCCCGTTTTCCAGGCGGGGTTTCGCCAGGTGGCCGAGCGGGTCGGGGAGCGGCAGGCGGCGCACGATCCGGCGGCCTCGGAAGTCCCGGTGATCTCCCCGCCGTTCGCGATGCCCGGGAGCCCGCCGCGCTCGGCGGTGCTGATCGGAGCCCCCGTCATCTCAGGGTCGTTCCGCGGGGTCCTCCTGGCCCTCGTGGATCTCAACGTCGTGTGGAACTCGGTCATCGCGGGGCGGTCGGAGAGCCACGCGATGTACGCCGTCGACCGGGAGGGGCGGCTGCTCGCCTCGACGAACCTCGGCGGCGTCGCCATCGGCGACTCGATGAAGGATTCCCCGGTGGTGAGCCGATTCCTGCAAAGCCCCGGCCGGACGAACGAGACGATGCCGTTCGACTGGGCGCCCCGCAGCCGGGACTATCACGAGACGTACATGGGATCGTACGCGCTGTCTGCCGAGGGATGGGGGGTTTTTGTCCACGCCAGGGAGCGGGACGTCTACAACCCGGTGTCCACGATGATCGCGAGCACCCTGAAGTGGGCGCTGCTCGCCCTGGGGTTCGCCCTGGTCGTGGCCGTGCTGTTTGCCCGGGTGCTCGCGGGCCCGATCAAGCGACTCGCCGACGCCTCGCGCGCGATTGCGCGCGGGGACTTCAAGGCGCGGGTCGAGGTGAGGTCCCTGACCGAGGTGGGAGAGCTCTCGACGTCGTTCAACAGCATGGCGTCGAAGCTCGAGAACCTGATCGCCGACCTCAAGAAGGCCCTGCAGCAGAACAAGCAGCTGTTCGGAGAGACGGTCCGCGCGCTCGCCTCCGCGATCGACGCGAAGGATCCGTACACCAGGGGTCACTCGGTGCGCGTGCACGACTACTCGCTCGTGCTCGCTCGGCATCTCGGCCTCGAGGGGTCCGAGGTCGAGATCGTCAAGTACTCTTCGCTCCTGCACGACGTCGGGAAGATCGGCGTGCCGGACCAGATCCTGAAAAAGGCCGGACACCTCGAGCCCGACGAGCTCGCGCAAATGAAGAAGCATCCCGAGATCGGCGAGCAGATCATGCGGCCGATCCGGCAGATGAAGGCGGTCCTCCCCGGCTTGAGAAACCACCACGAGCGATGGGAGGGAGGCGGGTACCCCGATGGACAGAGCGGCGAGGCGATCCCGCTCCTCGCGCGGATCATCGCGGTCGCCGACACGTTCGACGCGATGACGACCGACCGCCCGTACCAGAAGGGGATGACGTTCGACGACGCGCTCGCGCGCTTGAACGCACTGAAAGGCCACGCTCTCGATCCGCGGATCGTCGAGGCGTTCAACCGCGCCTACCGGGCGGGAGACATCGTCAAGGCACAGGTCCGGACGACGCCGGCACCCTCACCCGAGCCCGCGGCGGTCTGAAACTCACATCTCGAAGAGCCGGTCCGGCGGGATGTCGTAGTCGCGCGGGGCCA
>DATKHQ010000321.1:0-2350 GCA_035510175.1 Candidatus Sulfotelmatobacter sp.
CTTCGACATCTTTCGCGCTTCCATGTCGAGCGTGAACCCGTGCGTGACGACGCCGCGGTACGGTGCGGCGGAGCGGTCGTTCACCGCGACGAGGATCGACGAGTGGAACCAGCCGCGGTACTGGTCGTGCCCCTCGAGGTAGAGGTCGGCGGGCCAGGGGAGGTCGGGGCGGTGGCCGAGCACCGCGGCGTGCGACACCCCCGACTCGAACCAGACGTCGACGATGTGGTCGTGGATCGTCAGGGCGTCGCGCGTCCAGCAGCGCGGGCAGGTGATCCCCGCGGGGACCAGGCGGGCGAGGCGCTCGGCGGGGCTCCCGTACGGGAGGCGGGCGCCGCTTCCGTCGCGCGCGCCGAACCACGCGTCCGAGCCTTCGGCGGCGATCAGCTCGGCGACGTGCTCGAAGAACGCCGTGTCGCGGACGAAGGCGTCGGGATGGTCGGGCAGGCAGGCGGCGCACACCACCGCGGGGATCGGGACGCCCCAGGTGCGCTGGCGCGAGATGCACCAGTCGGGGCGCGTCTCGATCATCTGCGCGATGCGCGTCTCGCCCGCCGCGGGCAGCCAGCTCACCTCGTGGATGGCGCGCACGGTCTTCGCGCGGAGGCCGTTCGCCTCCATCGAGATGAACCACTGCGGCGTCGCGCGGAACAGGACCGGGTTCTTGCAGCGCCAGCAGTGCGGGTAGGCGTGCGTGTACGGCTCGTGCAGGAGAAGGAGGCCGCGCGTGTCGAGGTCCGCCACGATGAGGGCGTTCGCCTTGAGCACGTGCACGCCCGCGAGCCAGTCGGGGCCGACCCGCTCCGGGAGGAACGTTCCGTCGTCGCCGACCGGGTTGAACGGCGGGAGGCCGTACTCCTGCCCGATACGGAAGTCGTCGGCGCCGTGCCCGGGTGCCGTGTGCACGCAGCCGGTCCCGGCGTCGAGCGTGACGTGCGTCCCGAGGACGAGCACGCCGTCCGCAGCACCCGGGCCGGAGCGCGTGGGATAGGGGCGCGCGACCCGGGCGCTCCGCCCGATCCAGGACTTCCCCGCGCCCACCAGCTCTTCGCCGGTGAAGCGTGCGACCGTCGCCGGGCGCTCCCATCCGAGGCGAAGGGCGACCTGCGGGAGGAGGCCCTCCGCGACGATAAGCGCCTCGCCGCCCACGTCGACGGCGACGTAGGGAAGGTCGGGGTGCAGCGCCACCGCAAGGTTCGCGGGCAGCGTCCACGGCGTGGTCGTCCAGATGACGACCGCGACCTTCCGTCCCGCGAGCGCGCTCACGCGCGCCTCGAGCCCCGTGACGGGCATCTTCACGAAGATCGACGCGTCGGTCCGCTCGTGGTATTCGACCTCGGCCTCCGCGAGTGCGGTGCGGTCGGCGAAGCACCAGTGGACCGGCTTCTCACCGTAGTAGACGGCGCCGGTCGCGAAGAATCGACCGAGCTGCCGGATGATCTCCGCCTCGTACGTGCGGTCGATCGTCCTGTAGATCGCGCGGCGGGAGGGCGCGTCGGCCGCATCCTCCTTGGCGTCGGTCTTGCGGTCCCACAGGACGCCGAGCCGCCGGAACTCCGACTTCTGGACCCCGATGAACTTCTCCGCGTAGGCGCGGCAGCGCGCGCGGACCTCGAGGGCGCTCATCCCCGACTTCGACGCGCCGAGCTCCTTGTCCACCCGGTGCTCGATCGGGAGGCCGTGGCAATCCCATCCCGGGACGTACGGGGCGTCGAACCCCATCATCGACCGGGACTTCACGACGATGTCCTTCAGGATCTTGTTCAGGCCCTGGCCGAGATGGATGCTGTTGTTCGCGTACGGGGGCCCGTCGTGGAGGATGAACCGGGGGCGCCCCGCGCGCGCGCGGCGGATGAGGCCGTAGGCGTCGATCCGGTCCCACCAATCGATCAGGGTCGGCTCCCGTTTGGGGAGGTCCGCCTTCATCGGAAAATCGGTCCTCGGGAGGTGGACCGTGCTCTTAAGTTCAACGTTTTGGGACACTTGTGAGCCCTCGACCGAGCGCGTACTGTAACACACGCTCATGCGGGTCTATCTCGATCACAACGCGACATCGCCCCTGCGGGACGAGGCGAAGGAGGCGCTCCGGATCGCCGTCGAGGCGTCCTTCGGGAACCCGTCGTCGATCCACGCCGAGGGGAGGCGCGCACGTTCCGCGCTCGAGTCCGCCCGCGAGCAAGTCGCTGGGCTTGCGGGCGTTCCGCCCCGCGAGGTCGTCTTCACCAGCGGGGCGTCGGAAGCGATCGCCGCCGCGTTCCACGGGATCGTCGAGAAGACGCCGCCCTCGCGCCGGCGGATCGTCGTCTCCGCGATCGAGCATTCCGCGGTGCTCGCCGCCGCGCGCGCGGCC
>DATKHQ010000322.1:0-11921 GCA_035510175.1 Candidatus Sulfotelmatobacter sp.
GACCGAAGGAGGGCCTCGATGAGATCGCTGTTCGAAGACGCCGGGCATCTGGTGCGCCTCGCGGCGGTGTTCCTCGCCCTCGTCGTGCTCTTCGTGATCGCGAGGGCGGCGCTCATCCCGAAGGACTTCGGGACGTACGGCCACTATCGAGCCGGGGCGCTGAACGACATCGCCGCCCGGCCCGCCTCGTTTGCCGGGCGCGCGGCCTGCATCGAGTGCCACGACGACGTCGACGCGGTCAAGAAGAACGGGAAGCACGCGGGGCTCGGGTGCGAGGCCTGCCACGGCGCCCTCGGCAAGCACGCGGCCGACCCGCAGGAGGTCATCCCGGTCAAGCCCGATCCCGCGACGCTGTGCCTGGTGTGCCACACGAAGAACGTCGCCAAGCCCGCGCACTTCCCGCAGATCGATCCGAAGGAGCACGCGGGGTCCGATCCCTGCGTGCAGTGCCACAAGCCGCACTCGCCGCTCGAGCCGTAGGAGGACTCTTCGCATGGACCGTCGGGAGTTCCTCGAGAAGTCCGGCAAGTACGTGATGCTCTTCGGCGCGGCGGCCGCGGCGTGGGATTACGTGACGGCGGGGACGCCGGAGAAGGCTCCCGGCTACGACGTCTCGCGCCACTGGTGGGCCTTCTACATCGACGTCGAGAAGTGCATCGGCTGCGGCAACTGCGTGCGGGCGTGCAAGGAGGAGAACGACGTCGTCCGCGAGCCGTTCTACTTCCGCACGTGGGTCGAGCGCTACCACATCCCGGCGCGCGACCCCGCGCGGCCCGAGGCGGAGAGCCTGCCGATCGTCGATTCGCCGAACGGCGGGTACGACGGCTTTCCCGAGCGCTATCGCGAGTCGGACGGCGGCAAGAGCTTCTTCGTCCCGAAGATGTGCAACCACTGCGCGGGCTCGCCGTGCGTCCAGGTGTGCCCGGTCGGCGCGACGTTCGACAGCCCCGACGGCGTCGTGCTCGTGGACAAGAGCTACTGCCTCGGCTGCCGCTACTGCGTCCAGGCGTGCCCGTACGGCTGCCGGTACATCGACCCGCGGACGAACACCGTCGACAAGTGCACGCTCTGCTACCACCGGATCACGAAGGGGCTGACGACCGCCTGCTGCGAGGCGTGCCCGACGGGCGCCCGCCTCCTCGGCGACCTCCGCGATCCGAACGACCCGATCCACGAGCTTCTGCGCACCCACAAGGTGCAGGTCTTGAAGCCGCACCTCGCCACGGGCGCCAAGCTCTACTACAACGGCCTCGACGGCGCGGTGCGCTGACCGGAGACCCGATGGACCAGCTCCTGCACGCCGTCGAAGGCTTCATGTACCCGAACGAGGTGGAGCTCCAGTGGAGCGTCCTCATCGTGCTCTACCCGTTCATCACGGGGCTCGTGGCGGGGGCGTTCATCCTCGCCTCGCTCGAGCGCGTGTTCAACGTCGAGGCGGTCAAGCCGACGTACCGTCTGGCGCTCCTGACCGCGCTCGCGTTCCTGATCGTGGCGCCACTGCCCCTGCAGCTCCACCTCGGGCATCCCGAGCGGTCGTTCGAGATGTACTTGACCCCGCACACGACCTCGGCGATGGCGATGTTCGGGTTCGTCTATCTCTGGTACCTGCTGGCGGTACTCGTGATCGAGATCTGGCTCGACTTCCGGCCCGACATCGTGCGCATGGCGACGGAGACGCGCGGACCGATCCGATGGGTCTACCGCGCGATGACGCTCGGCTCGTACAACGTGAGCCCGCGCGCGCTCGCGATCGACGACACGCTCGGACGGTTCGTCACGATCGTCGGCATCCCCTCGGCATTCCTGCTGCACGGGTACGTCGGCTTCATCTTCGGCTCCGTGAAGGCGAACCCCTGGTGGTCCACGCCGCTGATGCCGATCGTGTTCCTGTTCTCGGCGATCGTCTCGGGGATCGCGGCGGTGCTTCTCCTCTACATCGTCTACTGCTTCCTGTCGGGAGTGTCGACCCAGGTCCGCTGCCTCGACACCATGGCGCGCTACCTCTTCTACGCGTTCCTGATCGACTTCTCGCTCGAGATGCTCGACCTGATCCACCGGATCTACGAGGCCGACGAATCGTTCAAGTCGCTCGACTTCATGGTTCACACGCGCCTGTACAACTCGCAGATCCTCGGCCAGATCCTCTTCGGCACGCTGCTCCCGATCGCGCTGCTCGCCCTGGTGCAGGTCGTCGCCCTTTCGGAGCGGGCGCGGACCGGGATCTACGTGCTCTCGTCGCTTCTCACACTGTGCGGGATTTTCGCGATGCGGTGGAACGTGGTCATCGGCGGGCAGCTCTTCTCTAAGAGCTTCCTCGGGTACACGAGCTACAAGATGGGGTTCGCGACCCGCGAGGGGCTCCTGCCGGCGCTGATTCTCCTGATTCTCCCGTTCTTGATCCTGTGGGTCCTGGTGAAGCTCCTCCCGCCGATGGGACGCGAGGAGCCGGTCGAGGCGCGCGCGCGGGGGTGAGACGTCCAGCGCGCGGCCGGAGGGAGGCTCCATGCGAATCGCGACGATGCTGGTCCTGTCGCTCGCTCCGACCCTCGCGGCGGCCGCCGCCACGATGAGCGCGCCCGCGTCGGCCCAGGTGTGCGGGCACTGCCACCGGGCGATCCAGCAGGCGTGGGAGACCTCCGCGCACGCGGACGCGATGCACTCCCGCGTCTTCCAGGACGCCCTCGAGGAGGTCAAGGACGACTTCGGCCCCACGGCCCGCCGGGTGTGCCTCGGGTGCCACGCGCCGCTCGCCGTCCTGATGAAGGACGTCGAGCTCGTCCGGGCGACGAGCTGGGAAGGGGTGACCTGCGACTACTGCCACTCCATCCGGTCGGTGCGCGAGACCGGCGGTACGTTCGAGGTGAGCGTGCAGCTCTCGAACCTGAAGAGCGGCCCGTCCCGCGACAGCGTCTCCCCGGCGCACCAGACGGCCTACTCCGACGTGCACACCAAGGCGCTCGCCTGCGCCGGGTGCCACGAGTACAAGAACGCGCTCGGATTCCCGGTCGTCACGACGTACAGCGAGTGGCGCGAAGGGCCGAGTGGGCGCGCCGGTGTCGCGTGCCAGCGCTGCCACATGGATCTCGTCAAGGGAAACGTGGTCGACCCGCGCGTCCTGCGCGAGGCGTCGCACCAGGTCAATCTCCACGAGATGCCGGGGAGCCATTCCATCAGCCAGCTCGACAAGGCTGTTATCGCGAAGCTCGCCGCCGACCGCTCTGGGGACACGGTCAAGGTCCGCGTGACGTTGACCAACGCGGGCGTCGGCCACTTCGTTCCGACCGGCTCGCCGATGCGCCAGATCATCCTCGACGTGAAGGCGACGCCCGCAGGGGGAGACCCCCAGATCCAGCACCGCGTCCTCACGCGCACCCTCGCCGACGCGACCGGTGCCGCGATCAAGAAGGAGTACGTCGCGTTCCTGAAGGCGGCGAAGGTCCTCTCCGACACGCGCTTGGCACCCGGGGAGACGCGCACGGAGTCGTTCACGTTCCAGGTCCCGTCCGGGACGCCCACGCACGTGGAGGCGTCGCTCACCTACTTCCACCCGGCGACGTCCGACCCCGAGGAGACGAAGCGGATCAAGTTCCTCAGCATGACCCGCGAGCTGCGCTGAACGAGGGCGGCCGCCCTCACTCCTTCGCGTAGAGGTCGATGACCCGCTCGATCGCCCTCCGGCAGACCTTGCAGAACCCGACTTCGTCCCGCGTGAACATGATGCAGTCGGTCTGCGGCCGGTAGAGACCCTTCCCCTGGTAGTTCGCCCCCTCGAACGCGCCCACCCTTCCGGAGTAGGTCATGCCGCCCAGCATCGGCGTGTCGGAAGCGAGCTGCTCCCGGAAGAGGGCGTCGAACTCGGCCTCCGGCGCCTTCCTCTTGATGAGCGCCAGCCTCCGGTCGAGGAACTCGCGCGCCTTCGCCTCCCATTTCTCCTTGTCCCACGGCGTGGGGAGCGGCGTGCCCGGGTCGACGAGGTCCTTCCACTTCAGACGCTGGGGGTCGCGCATCGCGGTCACGTTCGGCTCCCACGGCTCGGGCCGGTCCTTCGGGAACTCGGTGTAGACCGCGGGGGACATGTAGTACTCGTCCGCGAGCCCCGCGAAGTGGTGGCCGAACTCGTGCACGAAGACGTACTCCGAGAACGCGGTGTCCACGGCCGCGGTCGCCTGGAAGTTGTAGATCCCGCCGCCGCCGTACTGCTTCTCGTTGACGAGGATCTCGATGAACTCGTACGGGGCCTCGGACAGCACGTCGCGGAGAGCGCGGTTGTCGTAGGTGAGCAGGTACCGCTCGGCCCCGAAGATGTTGTACTCGGCCGAAACCGGCGTGCGGCGAAACCGGCCGACGTGCGGGCGATTCACGCCGGACACCGGCGAGGGGAGATCGATCGCCCGCACGTTGAAGTCGGAGGCGCGCGACTTGAACGGCTCTGTCGCGAACAGCTTCCCTGTGAGCCGCTTGACGTCCGCGTGGAACTTCGGAAGCTCGGCTTCCGTGTACCCCTCGGAGACGATCAGAAGGTCGACCTTCCGCGACGGCTCGCCGTTCTCGAAGACCGTCCACACTTTCCCGGCCGGCGCGGCATCGGCCGCGTTGACCGATGCGTCCACCGGATCGACGAGCGCCGACCAGATCTCGCGGAACGCGTTGTCCGCCCCGCGCTTTTCCAGAACGACCTGCACGCTCCGCTTCGGCCAGGGAAACCGCAGCGATTCGTGGAACGTCCGGCTCGTCGCCTTCGCCTCGTCGGTGCCCTCCCACTCGCCGTAGAGGGACGCGAACCCGCGGCTGTAGAGCACGCGATGGGTCTCGGCGTCCCGGATCTCGAAGAAGTAGGTCCCGAGGTTCAGTTCGTCGATCAGGCGCGTCCTGCTCCCGGCCCAGGGACCGTCCGAGACGGTCCGGTCGAGCGCCACGATCTCGCGGCCGCGATCGTCGGTGTGGAAGTAGTCGACACGCATGGTCTTGCGCTCGAACGCGGCGTCGAAGGGCCCCGGCGTCGTCGGCGCGGGCGCCGGGGACGCGGCGGCGAGAAGGAGAGCTGCGGCGAGGGCGGTCGGTCGGAGCATCGATTCCTCCCCTGGAAAGCCGCGCGCATTGTGGCATCCTTCACGCGCCATGAGAAACCCACGCCGGCTCCTCTTCCTGGCCGCGAGCGTCGTCCTCGCCGCCGCGGCCGCTCCTCCTCCGTCGAAGACGATCACGCTCGCGTTGAAGCCCGCCGCGAAGGGGCAGGCGCCGCCGGCGATCGACGCCGTGTACACCGGCGCGCCGCTCAAGCTCGACGTCGTCGATGCGCGCACGGCGCTCGATGCTCAGATCGTCGGAAAGCAGACGGAGAAGGGGAACACCGTCTACGTGTGGCGCTCGGATGCGCCGGTCGGGCCCGCGGCCGGTCGCTTCCTCTCCGAGATTCTCCACGGCTGGTCGGTGCCGGTCGACGCCGGTGCCGGCCGATCCCTGTCGGTTCACCTCGAGAAGTACGAGGTCGTCGAGACGTCGGCGCAGATCGGCTCCGTCTACCACGGCGACGTCGCTCTATCCACGTCGCTCGCCGGCGCCGACGGCACGGTGCTCGCGTTGGGGCACGGCGAAGGGACCGCCAAGAAGCAGGGGCCGGACATCCGCGCCTCGATGGCGAACGAGGTCTTGAGCAACGCCCTGCGCGACGCGCTGGCACAGGCGCTGGCCCCCGGAGCACCCGCCGCGGCCGCACCGGCCGCCCAGGCCGCGGCCCCGGTCGCGGCCGCAGCCGCAAGCAGCGCGCAGACGCTGCTCGACGAGCTGATCAAGATGAAGGCCTCGGGCGTCGGCGACGGGATCCTCGTCTCGTACGTGAAGAAGCAGTCGCTTCAGGCGCCGCTCACCGCCGCGGACATCACGCGCTGGAAGGAGAGCGGGATGACCGACGCCGTGATCCAGGCGGCGATGGACCTCAAGTAGCGATCGTCAGCTCGCGCGGGGGCGCGCTCACGATCGTCAGCGCGCTCGCGTCCCCCGGGTGCGAGACGCTCACCTCGGTCGCGTGCAGCACGTAGCCCGGATCCCCGGGAACGGCACGGCTCCCCGAAATCAGGCCGCCGCCCGGCGCGTAGAGCGGATCCCCCGCGAGCGGGTATCCGGCGGCGGCGAGATGTATGCGGATCTGATGCGGGCGGCCCGTGTCGATCCGGACCTCGCAAAGGAATGTGCCGTTCCGACGCTCGAGGACAGCGACCTCGCTGCGCGCGGGCTTGCCGCCGGGGTGCGCCGCGTGGACCGAGCCGAGCAGCGGATGCGGGATCGGTCCGATCGGCGTGGCGACGGCGAACGCATCGCGCTCCGGCGCTCCGGACGCGATGCCGCGGTAAACCCGGCGGACCTCGCGAGAGCGCCATTGACGCGCGAGCGAGGCGCGAGACGCGGGTGTCCGAGCGAACAGCACGACCCCCGAGGTGAAACGGCCGAGCCGGTGCACGGGCGCCGCGTCGCCCGCGATCTCCCGCACCAGAACGAGCAGGCAACTTCGATGGAAGCCGGCGCCGGGAAGCGTCGGTAGCCCGGCGGGCTTCTCGACGGCGAGGAGGTCGCCGTCGTCGTAGAGCACCTGGAAAGCGCCGGGGGATGCAGGCTCGTCCCAGGGAGGCCGGTTCCACGTCAGGACCTGGCCACGACGAAGCGTTGCGCCGGGTGCTGCGACCGCGCCGTCGAGCAGGATCCGCCCCGAGGCGATGCGGTCGTCCCATTCCGCGGCCGACGAGTGCGGGTAGCGCTGCACGAGATGGTCCCGCAGCAGGGCGCCGTCGGCGCGAAGATCGATCTGCTCGCGATAGGTGAATCCCTCGTTCATCGGCACGGAGGCAGTGTAGCGGTTGCGCTTCGGCAACCCCACGGTCGCCGCCCAGCGCCCGGGCCCTCCGCCGGCGCCCCATAATGAACGTCGTCCCGCGCTCTCCCACTTGTCACGATCGGTGACGATTCGCCTGTCCGTCTGGAACTGCAACATGCGCCTCCACGAAAAGCTCGCCGGCGTTCAACGATTGCACCCGGACGTGCTCGTGGTGCCGGAGTGCGCTTGCCCCGAGGTCCTGTTCCGGCGCGTGCCTGATCTCGGCGCCCGGGACGTCGCGTGGGTGGGGCAGCACGCGAGCAAGGGCCTCGCGGTCCTCTCGTTCGGTGCGTGGAGGCTATCGATCGACCGTGAGCACGATCCACGAGGAGCGACGTCGCTCCCGGTTCATCTCTCGGGCCCGGGTTCGCTCAGGCTCCTGGCCGTCTGGGCCGTCCCCGCGCGGGCCCACCGGCCCGGAACGCGCCGGCCGGAACCCGTGTCCCAGGCATTCGACAGGCTCGCGCCGTTCGTCTCGTCCGGCCCCTGCGCCGTCGCGGGCGACTTCAACAGCGCGCTGCGCGGCGCTCTCGTCCGCACGGAGCGGGCGCGGTCGCCCCTCGCGCGCCGCCTCGCGGCGGCCGGGTTCGTCTGCGCGGCGAGCGCCGTCGGGACACGGCACCCGCCGACGTTCTTCCGCCACCGGCAGGCGCGCGACGGGACGGCCGCGCCCTCCGACCGCGTCTTCCTCGACGCGGCCTCCGCTCGGGGCGTCAGGACGGTCGAATTCGGAGTGGCGTGGGACTGGGTCGGCGCGAGCGATCACGTGCCGCTGACCGTGGAATGGACCGCGCCTGGCGCCTTCGCGGATCCGCTCAGCGCGGAAAGCTCCACGTCCGCACGCACCTGAGCGCCAGGGGGCGCGCGCCCGATATCCTGGACGGGATGGCACCGATCGTCTTGCCCGGTCAGCCCTTCCCTCCGCCGCGGCTCGCGGACGAGGACGGCCTGCTCGCGTTCACCACCGAGCTGACCGCCGAGCGTGTCATCGAGGCGTACGCCCGGGGGATCTTTCCGTGGTTCGAGCGCCGCGGCCTCGTGGCGTGGTTCTCGCCGGACCCCCGCATGGTGATGCCCCCGGCGACGCTCCACGTCGGCCGGACGTTGCGCAAGACGCTCGCGCGGAGGACGTTTGAGATCCGCCTCGACACCGCGTTCCAAGAGGTGATGAAGGCATGCGCCCGGACGCCCCGGCGCCACGAGCGAGGGACCTGGATCAGCCCGAGGTTCATCGACGCCTATGGCGAGCTCCACCGCCAAGGGCTCGCGCACTCGGCCGAGGCCTGGCGCGCGGGCAAGCTCGCGGGCGGGCTGTACGGAGTCTCCCTCGGAACGGTATTCTTCGGCGAGTCGATGTTCGCGCGCGAGACCGATGCGTCGAAGGCGGCCTTCGCGACGCTCGCGGCGCAGCTTTCGGCCTGGGGGTTCACGCTGATCGATTGCCAGGTCCACACCGGGCACCTCGAATCCCTCGGTGCGGCCGAGTGGAGCCGGATGCGGTTCCTGCGCGCGCTCGGCACCGCCGTCCGGAAGCCGACCCGGTCCGGGCCCTGGACTCTCGAGCCCGCGATCGCCGGGGCCTGGACGCCGGCCGCCCCGCCCGACCGGCCGAAGCAGCGGGCCGCCCCGTGAGCGAGCCGAAGCACGGCGGGGACACCCGGATCCTCGAAAAGCCGCAGAAGCGGGAGAAAACCGAGGACCTCTGGAAGGTCGTCCTGCACAACGACGACTACACGCCGATGGATTTCGTCGTCGACGTCCTCGAGCAGATCTTCGACAAGTCGCCTGCCGAGGCGTATCGCGTCATGATGAAGGTGCACGTCGAGGGTCGCGGGATCGCCGGCGTGTTCAGCCACGAGGTGGCCGAAACCAAGGCTCAGACGACGATCGACAACGCCCGGAGGAGCGGCTATCCCCTCCTGGCGAGCGTCGAGGAGGCTTGAGGATGCTCAGCGCGGCGGTCGAGCGGATTCTCTCCGTGGCGTACCGCGAGGCGGTCTCGCGGCGCCACGCGCACCTCACGGTCGAGCACGTGCTCTACGTGCTCGCCCTAGACCTCGAAGGAGAGCGCATTCTCACCGCGTGCGGTGTGGACCTCGCGACGCTCCGCCGCGATCTCGAATCGCTCCTCGACGAGAGGATCGACGGGCTCCCCCGCGGGAAGAATCGCGAGCCGGAGCAGACGCTCGCGTTCCGCCGCGTGCTCCAGGGCGCCGTCCTTCACGTGCAGAGTGCGGGGAAGTCCGAAGTGATGGAAGGAGACCTCCTCGCGGCGATCCTCCAGGAGTCCCGGACGGATGCCGCGAGGCTCCTCGCGGCGCAGGGGGTGACCCGCCTCGACATCCTCAACTGGATCTCGCATGGCATCGCGAAGGTGCCGGTTCCGCCGGGGGCTCCGCAGGAGAGCGGAACACCCGCGCGCGAGGGCGGGGGACAGGAAGGCTCCTCCGCGGCGCACGATCCCCTCGGCGCGTACACGGTGAACCTCACCGAGCGGGCGCGCGGGGGGCTCCTCGATCCGCTGATCGGACGGAAGGCGGAGCTGACCCGGACTCTCGAGGTCCTCTGCCGCCGTCGCAAGAACAACCCGGTCTTCGTCGGCGAGGCGGGCGTCGGGAAGACCGCCCTGGCGGAGGGGCTCGCGCAGCGCCTGCTGCCGGACGGCGAGCGGATCCCGAAGCCGCTCGAGGGGGCCGAGATCTTCGCGCTCGACACCGCGGCGCTCCTCGCCGGAACGCGGTACCGGGGCGACTTCGAGGAGCGGCTCAAGGCGGTCCTGTCGGCCCTCGAGATGCGGAAGAAGCCGATCCTTTTCATCGACGAGATCCACGCGACCGTCGGCGCGGGTGCGACGACCGGCGGGACGCTCGATCTCGCGACGCTCATCAAGCCGGTCCTCACATCGGGGACGCTGCGGGTCATCGGCTCGTCCACCTTCGAGGACTTCAAGCACCTCGAGAAGGACCGGGCGATGGCGCGGCGGCTCCAGAAGATCGTCGTCGAGGAGCCGAGCGTCCGCGAGACGGTCGAGATCCTCAAGGGTCTCCGCGCCCGGTACGGGGATCATCACGAAGCCGACTACACGGACGCGGCGCTCGAAGCCGCGGCGCGCCTGGCCAAGCGGCACATGCGCGAGCAGCGCCTGCCCGATGCCGCCATCGACCTCCTCGACGAGGCGGGGGCCGCGGTCCGTCTGGCCCGGGATCTTGCGGCGGCGGCCGGGGAGCCGGCGGACGCGACGCCCGCCGAGCGGATCGTCGTCGATGCCGCCGACATCGAGAAGGTCGCGTCGAAGATCGCGCACATCCCCGAATCCCAGGCGACCGCCTCGGACCGCGAGCGCCTGCGCTCGCTCGAGGAGTCCCTGGGCCGCGTCGTCTTCGGGCAGGAGGAGGCGGTGCGCCTGGTGGCGGGGGCGATCAAGCGGGCCCGGGCGGGTCTCGGGCAGCCCGACCGGCCGTCGGGGTGCTTTCTGTTCACGGGGCCGACCGGGGTCGGAAAGACGGAGCTCGCCAAGCAGCTCGCGATCCACCTCGGAAACGAGTTCCTGCGCTACGACATGAGCGAGTACATGGAGAAGCACGCGGTCGCGCGCCTGATCGGGGCGCCGCCGGGGTACGTCGGGTTCGACCAGGGCGGCCTGCTCGTGGACGCGGTGCGCAAGCACCCGTACTGCGTCGTGCTCCTCGACGAGATCGAGAAGGCCCACCCCGACCTCTTCAACATCCTGCTCCAGGTGATGGACCACGCGACGCTCACCGACAACACGGGACGCCAGGCGGACTTCCGCCACGCGGTCCTGATCATGACGTCGAACGCGGGGTCGCGGGAGCTTTCCGCCGCGTCGATCGGCTTCCAGGCGTCGGGAACCGAGGGGGACGCCTCGCGCGGGAAGCAGCAGGCGGTGCGCGCGAAGAGCGCGATCGAGCGGCTGTTCTCCCCGGAGTTCCGGAACCGCCTCGATGCGATCGTGACCTTCAAGGCGCTCTCCCCCGCGGTGATGGAGTCGATCGTCGAGAAGTTCATCCTCCAGCTCGAAGCGCAGCTCACCGAGCGGCGCATCGCCTTCGAGCTGACGCCCGAGGCGCGCGCGTGGCTCGGGCGGAAGGGATACGACCCGGTGTACGGCGCGCGGCCGCTCGCGCGGGTGATCCAGACGGAGGTTCGCGATCCGCTGACGGACGAGATCCTGTTCGGCAGGCTCGAGAACGGAGGCACGGTCCGGATCCGGCTCGAAGGCGACGCGCTCGCGTTCGCCATCTCGCCGGCCGCGCCGCCGCAATCGGCGCCCCCGGCCGAGCCGGCTCGCGTGCATTGACGGTCCAGGAGGGTCCCATGTCGTTCCTCAAGCCCGAGAAATCGCACATGGTCACGGCGAAGGACGCCCTCGCCGGCCGCCCGCGCCGTCTCTTCCAGGTCCCCGAGACACACGCGGTCAACGGCGCCCCGCTGATGCCGCCGTTCCCCGCCGGAACCGAGCTCGCGATGTTCGGCCTCGGCTGCTTCTGGGGGGCCGAGCGGAGTTTCTGGGAAGCGCCCGGCGTCGTCTCGACCCAGGTCGGCTACGCCGGCGGCTTCACGCCGAACCCGTACTACGAGGAGGTGTGCACCGGGAAGACGGGGCACGTGGAAGTCGTCCGCGTCGTCTACGATCCCGCGATCATCTCCTACGACGATCTGCTCCGCGTCTTCTGGGAGAGCCACGATCCCACGCAGGGGATGCGCCAGGGAAACGACGTCGGCACGCAGTACCGCTCCGCGATCTTCACCTACTCTCCCGAGCAGGCGCGCGCCGCCGAGGCGTCCCGCACGGCGTATCAGGCTGCGCTCCATAAAGCCGGGCACGGCGCGATCACGACCGAGCTCAAGGAAGCGCCCGAGTTCTGGTACGCCGAGGACTACCACCAGCAGTACCTGTTCAAGAATCCGAATGGATACTGCGGCCACGGCGGGACGGGCGTGAGCTGTCCCATCGGACTCGCCGTGGCGAAAGGACCGGCGGGACCGTAGACGCCTGATGGCACAATAGGCACGCGGGTCACAAGTTCGGCTC
>DATKHQ010000323.1:0-4645 GCA_035510175.1 Candidatus Sulfotelmatobacter sp.
TACAACGACTCGCGGGGCCCGACGAAGGGAGGCATCCGGTTCCATCCCGACGAGACGGTCGACACGGTCCGCGCGCTCGCGGCGTGGATGACCTGGAAGACCGCGGTGGTCGACATCCCGCTCGGCGGCGGCAAGGGCGGCGTGATCTGCAACCCCAAGGAGATGTCCCCCGGCGAGCTGGAGCGCCTCTCCCGGACGTACGTCCGACAGGTCGGCCGCGTGCTCGGGCTGTTCGAGGACGTTCCCGCCCCCGACGTCTACACGACGCCGCAGATCATGGCGTGGATGATGGACGAGTACTCGTTCCTCCGCGGCCATAACGAGTTCGGCGTGATCACCGGCAAGCCCCTCGCCCTGGGCGGCTCGAAGGGGCGCGGCGACGCCACCGCCCGCGGAGGGCTGTTCTGCGTGCGGGAGGCGGCCAAGGTCCTCGGCCTCCAGCTCTCGGGCGCCCGCGCGGCGATCCAGGGCTACGGGAACGCCGGGTCCTTCGCGCACTCCCTCGGTCAGCAGATGCTCGGCCTCAAGGTCGTCGCGGTCTCCGATTCGCGCGGCGGCATCTTCAACACCAACGGGCTCGACGCGGCCGCGGTCGAGAAGCACAAGCAGGAGACCGGATCGGTCGTGGGCTTCCCCGGAGCGACGCCGATCTCGAACGAGGCGATCCTCGAGCTCGATGTCGTCGTGCTCTTCCCGTCGGCGCTCGAGAACGTGATCACGTCCGACAACGCGGGCAAGGTCAAGGCCAAGATCCAGGCGGAGCTCGCCAACGGCCCGACGACCCCCGAGGCGGACGCCGTGCTGCACAAGAACGGCGTGTACGTGATCCCCGATTTCCTTTGCAACGCGGGGGGCGTGACGGTGTCGTACTTCGAGATGGTGCAGAACGCCTACCAGTACTACTGGGAGGAGGGCGAGGTCCACAAGCGGCTCGACTCGAAGATGACCTCCGCCTTCCACGCCGTTCACGACATGGCGACGAAGTACAAGGTCCACAACCGCACCGCGGCGTACCTCGTGTCGGTCAACCGCGTCGCCGAGGCCGTCCGCCTGAGGGGCTGGGCCTAGGTCGGGTCACTCCAGCCAGCACATCGCCTCCCCGGCCTCACCGTCCATCGCGAGATGGAGGCTGCGGCCGGGGGCGGCGTCCGCGACGCGCACGACGTGGACGACGTGCTCCATGCGCGCGTCCGCGGGGGAGAGCTCGCCGACCGCGTTGCGGGCGTGCACGACGAACTCGGCGCGCCAGTGCCCGCCCTCGTCCTCGGGATGCAGCGCCAGGTAGTAGATCCCGTCCTCGACGAGGTCCTGGAAGAAGTGGGTCCCGTAGGAGACCTCCGGGACGAAATCGCCGCGGCGGTGCGCGATCTCGATCAGCACGCTGCAATGGTTGATGTCCGCGTAGGCGACCTTGACCCCGAGGCGCGGGTCGTTCGAGCCCCATCGCCCGGGCCCCATCAGGAGGAACGACTTCCCCTCGAGCGCGTCGTTGATCCGTGCGACGACGCGGGCGACGGCGATCCGGGTCTCGGCGTCCGCCACCTCGTAGGCACGGGGGTCGACGAGCACCACGTATTCGATGTCGCGCACGACCCCCGAGCGGACCATGCCGCGCGTGGCGAAGATCACGCGGTCGTAGGCGACGCCGCGCGGCAGACGCGCGTCGTCCGCCGCCTCGGCCTGCACGAGCGGCCGGCACTGGAGCAGGTAGAAGCTGTCCTCGACCTGCGCGAACTCCACGTTCATCGGGGTCCCGTAGACGTCCTCGAGTCGCCGCAGCCGGTCGCGCATCAGCCGCGCGAATCGCGTGCGCGCGAGCAGGCGGTCGAACGTGAGGATGATCTTGTCGCGCGATGCGCCGGACAGGCTGCCGGTCGGCTCGATGAGCCCGTCGGCGGTGCGCACCGAGGCCGCGACCTCGAGGCCGGGCGCGTCCATGCCCTCCTCGAGCAGGCGCTCGAGGGGGATCGTTCCGAAGCGGTTGTCCTCGAGGTCGATCACGTCGACGAATCGCTGGGAGTACCGCGCCTGGCGCTCCGGAGAGACCTCGGGGCGCATCGTCGGCGCGCCGAGCGCCACCAGCCGGCAGTGGTCGTTTCCGGTGCGATCGACCGCGCGGGTGCCCAGGCCGTGCACCAGGCGCGCCAGCCCGTCCTCGGCCCGGATCCGCGGCGACCAGCGGAACTCGTTGCGCGAGAAGCCGACCCCTGCGATCTCGGGGTAGAAGTAGCGGCCGTGGCGGCGGCCGACCACCTTCTGGATCAGGATCGCCATGTCCTCGTTGTAGTCGATCAGGTTGTGCCGCCGCCGGTAGACGAGCGGGTTCGGCGCCAGCGTCGACGCGAAGACCTCCTTGATGGCGGACAGCATGGCCCGAAGCCGGCCGTGCAAGGGACCCTGGTTTCCGAGGAACACGCTCGCGTACATCCCGGAGAACGCCGCGCCGAACCGGTCCTCGAGCAGGCTGGAGCTCCGGACGATCACCGGATGCGGCCCGATCTGCGTCAGCAGCGCCTCGAGCTGCGTCACGATCTCCGCGGGGAACTCCCCTTCCTGGAAAATCTGGCGTACGAGCGGATACTCGTTCCTCACCTCCTCCGCCGGCTTGTACTTCTGGCTCTGGTACTCGTCGAGCCGGTTGAGGTGCATGAACTGCTCGATCACGTCGGACCGGATGAACCAGGATTCGGGAAGGTTGACCTGCGCCTCCTCCTCGCCGTGACGCTCTCCGTGCTCTCCCTGGAGCACCCGGTGGCCGAGGAACATGCCCGCGGCCTTGCCGCCGATCCTGCCCTGCCCCTTTGCCGGGCCGATCACCCGGTCCAGGATCCACTCGAAATCCGTCACGCGGAGGTAGTTCTTCGCCACGCCGATGAACTCGAGTTGGTCCGAGATGAAGCTACGGGTCAGGGCCACGCGGAGGCCGGTGGTTTGGGCCGGGGCGAGCCGCTCGCTCCCCCGCGGAAGCTTGCAGAACCTCCGGACGCGGTCGGCCAGGACCGCGAACGAGACGTCCGGAAGGCTCGCGATGCTCTCGAGCCCTTCGGCCTCCTCGCGCCGGCGGACGATCGCCACGACGTCGTCCACCCGCTCCGGGGGGAGGCGCTCCGCGGCGTGCCGGAGCACGACCTCGCGCACCGCGTCCTTCTCCCCCGCGCTCCACGGAGCCGCCCCGGGCCGGTTGGGATCGTCGTGCGCCGGGGCGGCCGGGGCATGACCGGCGCTGGCGCGGGCTTCCTCGTAGATCGTGTCGATCGAGACGTGCCCTTCGCTGTGCAGGACGATGAGAAGCTGCCGGGCGATGCGGTCGGCGAGATCCGGAGAGGCCGCCAGCGCCTCCCGGATCCTCGACTCGGTCGGTGTCCTGGCGGGTCCGGGCTCTCCCATGGCGGCTTTCTATACTGCCGGAGCATCCGGCATCAACCGCGATTATGATCTGCCCCATGCCGGCGCCGCCGTTCAACCAGTACCTCGGCATCGAGGTCGCGCAGATGGCGGACGGTCAGGCGACGGCCGAGATCACGCTGGCCTCGCACCACACGAACAACCGCGGAGTAGCTCACGGCGGCGTCGTCTCCTCGCTGCTGGACTCGGCGATGGGGGCCGCCGTGATCTCCGCCATCCCCGCGGAGTGGTGGTGCGCGACCACGGCTCTGTCGGTGCAGTTCCTCGCCGGCGCGCACGAGGGACGATTGGTCGCGACGGGCCGCGTGCTGCGCAAGGGCAAGAGTCTCGCGTTCGTGCAAGGCGAGGCGCGCGACGAGCGGGGCACCCTCGTCGCGACGGCCCAGGGGACCTGGCATCTCTGGCCGTTCCGGCCGGAGATCGGCGCAGCACCCGAGCGCGCGCACGTCGTCGAGAAGGGATCGGGACGGCGCATTCCGGTCGGGAAGATCCTCGCCGTCGGCCGGAACTACTCCGACCACAACAAGGAGATGGGGCACGCGAAGCCGGTGCTCCCGGTGATGTTCCTGAAGCCGCCGTCGTCGCTCGTGGCCGACGGCGGAATCGTTCGGCTCCCGCGGGGTCTGGGCTCGATCCATCACGAGGTCGAGCTGGTCGTGGTGATCGGCAGCCGCGGGCGCGCGATCCCCGCGGAGCGCGCCCTCGATCACGTGCGGGGGTACGCGGTGGGGATCGACCTCACCCTTCGCGACCTGCAGGCCGACGCCAAGTCGAAGGGCGAGCCGTGGGACCTCGCGAAGGGATTCGACTCGGCTGCCCCCGTCTCCCTCGTCGTCCCCAAGGAGGCGGTGGGGAATCCGGGCGCGCTCTCGCTGGCGCTGTCGGTCAACGGCCAGGTCCGGCAGGAAGACACGACGGCGCGGATGATCAATCGCGTGGAGGACCTCGTCGCCTACGTCTCGCGCTGGATCACCCTCGATCCGGGCGATCTCCTGTTCACCGGGACGCCGGCGGGAGTCGGCCCGGTGGTTCCCGGGGACGTCCTCGAGGCGCGTCTGTCCGATCTCGTCTCGTTGAAGGTCACGGCGGTCGAGGACGTCTAGTTGACGGCCGCGCGCCTCTCCCGGATTGCCGTCGCGGCGATCGCCATTCTCTTCGCCCTCGCCGGGATCCTCCGGCTCAATGCCTTCTGCTTGCTGGAGCCCGACTCTCCGGGCTATCTGTTCGGGGCGAGATCGCT